>JAEYZO010000106.1 GCA_023428035.1 Pseudomonadota bacterium
GGGCGTGCTCGGGGGCCTCGCGCCCGCCGCGCTCGCGGGCTCGGCGGCGCTCACGGGGCTCGCCCTCGCGTGGGTCGCGGCCTCGCCCCTGCCGCGGCAGATGCGCCGGCAGCGGGTGGAGTTCTCCTGGTGGATCCCCGCGCCGAAGGGCAGCCCGGGGCGGGTGAGGCGCCCCGACGAGGCGGTGCCCGTGCGGGTGGTGCTGCGCAACCCGTCGGACAGCGCCCTGGAGCTGTCGACGCCGCGGCTCGCGCTCTCGGCGGGGCTCCGCTACGCGCGGGCCGAGGGGCAACGGCTGCGGGTGCCTCCGCGGAGCGCGGTGAGCTTCGAGATCGAGGTGCGCCCCGCGCACCCGGGGCGGCACGTGCTGCACGGGGTGTGGCTGTCGCTCGCGGGGCCGCTGGGGCTGTCGTGGGTGCCCTTGTATTTCCCGAACCCGCTGGTGATCGAGGTCGAGCCGCGGGGCTTCGCGGCGAGCTCCACCGCGAGGGCGCCGAGGCCGCCGCCGAGCCGGGCGAGGGGAGGGCGCAGCACCCGCCGCGCGGGGGAAGGCCCCGAGCTCCGAGAGCTCAGGGATCACCAGCCCGGAGACGCCTTTCGTCGCATCGCGGGGGGCCCGAGCGCGCGGCGGGGAAAGCTCCTGGTGCGCGAGACCGAGGACGAGGCGCAGACCACGCGGGCGCTGGTGGTCGACGCGTCGGCGACGATGCGCGGCGACGACCGCGGCCACGCGAGGATCGACCACGCGGTGGAGCTCGTGGCGCAGGCGGCGCGCGTCTCGCTCTCGGCGGGAGACCGGCTGGGCCTGGTGGGCTTCGACCGGCGCGTGGTGCTGGAGGTGCCGCCGGGCGACGACGCGGTGCACCTGCGGGCGCTGGTGGGCGGCGCGATGGAGCTGCGCTCGGTGGTCGACGAGGACCTCACCGAGGCCGACGACGACGCGCTGATCGATGCGGTGACCCGGTACTTCCGCGAGCAGGAGGGGGTGGACGTCGGCCGCGGCGCGCAGCCCTGGGAGGCCCGAGCGCGGCTGATCGACCTCGTGCGGCGCGCGGCGGGCGGAGACCCCGCGATGCGGCTCCCGGTTCGGGCGAAGGAGTCGGGCTCGCGGGAGCTGCGGGCCTTCTGCCGGGCGAGGGCGATACAGCTCCCGCTGCGGCACGACCCGACGGGGCAGGCGAAGGCCGCGGGGCTGGCCGAGGCGCTGCGGGCCGCCGTGCGCGGCGCGCGGGAGTCGCGCACGGTGGTGGTGCTGACGGACCTCGACGCGCTGGAGGTCACCGACGCGCTGCGCCTCGCGGTGGGCGCACTGAAGCAGAAGCGGCACCGGCTGAGCGTGGTGGCCCTCTCGGGGAGGGATTTCATCGGCGCGGCTCCGCGCGACCTCGACGCGTCGTCGAGGGAGGCGCGGCAGGCGCTGATAGACCTCTTCGTGGCCGAGGAGGAGGCGCGGGTGTCGGTGATGCGCCGCCGCTTCGCGGCGCTGGGGGTGGCGGTGTGGAGCGCCGACGCGAAGCAGCCGATGGCCCACTGGCTGCGCCGCGCCGCGGGGTCGCGGGTAGCGCGCCCCTAGCGCCCTCGGGTGGTTTAGTCTCCGCGGCGCCCGATGCCTCCGAGCGACAGCCATTTTCGAGCGGGTGCGCGCATCGACGGCCGCTACGCGCTGGTGTCGATGCTGGGCGAGGGCGCCTTCGGCTCGGTGTGGAAGGCCGAGGACGAGCGCCTGAACCGCCGGCGCGTGGCGGTGAAGGTGTTGAAGTCGGAGTTCCTCTCGCAGCCGGGGGCGGTGTCGCGCTTCGACGCCGAGGCCGACGCGATGGCGCAGCTCACGCACCCGAACGTGGTGGCGCTGCACGACCGGGGTGAGTGGCACGGGCACCGCTACCTGGTGATGGAGTACGTCGAGGGGAGGGGCCTCGCGGGCTGGCTCGCGGAGCACCGTCGCAGGGGTGAGCCTCCGTCGCTGGCGGTGGCGCTGGCGCTCTTCGACCAGCTCTGCGCGGGGCTCGAGGCCGCCCACGAGGTGCGCACCCCGGGGCCGATCGTTCACCGTGATTTGAAGCCCGACAACGTGCTCTTGAAGAGGATGTCGGGGGGCGAGCTGCAGGTGAAGGTGGTGGACTTCGGCATCGCCCAGCTCGGACGTCGCAGCGGGACGCAGAGCGGGGTGCTGATGGGCACGCCCTTGTACATGGCGCCGGAGCAGGCGACGGGCTGGGCCGCGGGGGTGGGGCCGTGGACGGACGTCTTCGCCCTCGGGGTGGTGCTCACCGAGATGCTGACGCTGCAGGCGCAGCCCTCGGAGGACGAGCCCTGGTGGGGCACGGCGATGCGCCGGCCGCAGACGCTCCGGGGCAAGCTCGCGTCGCTGCGGGGAGACGTCCCCGGCGCGGTCTTCGACCTGGTGGCGCAGTGCATGGGTTCGGAGCCCGACGACCGCTTCCGCGACGCGCACGCGCTACGGATGGCCCTGCGCGACGTCGCCGCGACGGCGCTGGGCGGGGCGTCGCTGTCGCAGCCCTCGTGGCCCGTGACGTCGATGGACCCTCCCGCGGCGGTGTCGATCGCGTCGGGCCCGCGCGACACCGAGGAAGACCCCCCGCGCAGCCCCGCGCCGCGCACGCCCGCCGAGGTCCGCGCCGAGGTGCTGGGTCAGGCGCCGACGGTCCCTGGCGACGACGAGGTCGAAGACTCCGCGGAGGAGGTG
>JAEYZO010000175.1 GCA_023428035.1 Pseudomonadota bacterium
GCGTAGTGCGGCGGCTCCTCGACCGACGCGCGGTCGCCGTCGTCGACGACGCGCGTGACGCGCTCCGCCCCGAAGACATCGGCGTGGTGGCGACGCACCGGGCGATGAACGCGCGCCTCGCCGACGCGCTGGGCTCGCTCGCGGGGCCGGTGCGCGTCGACACGCCCGAGCGCTGGCAGGGCCTGGAGCGACAGGTGATGGTGGCGGCGCACCCGCTGTCAGGCGTGAGCGACCCGACGGACTTCGACCTCTCGACGGGCCGGCTCTGCGTGATGACCTCGCGCCACCGAGCGGGGCTGGTGCTGGTGTCTCGCGACCACGTCGGAGACACCCTCGACGGCTTCGCGCCGAGCGCGACGCAGGCGCCAGGGGCGCGCGACGAGTCGGGCCGCGGTCACGCGCAGAACGCCGCCGTGTGGCGGTGGCTCCACGAGCGCGACCGCGTCGCGAGGGCGTGAGAGGCGACCCCGCTCAGCGCGGGTCGACCACGCAGCGGAAGCCGATGTGCATGTCGCGACCCTCGGCGTGGTGGTTCCACGAGTGCCGCGGGAGCAGGCCTGGGTAGGGGTGGTTGGGGATCGGCCCTCGGGTCATCCACTCCCCATCGCGCGCGGGCCCCCGCTGGAACACCTCCGCGGGGAACGGGTCTTCGACCCACTCCAGGTTGCGCTGCGTATGCCCGGTCCAGGGCTCGACGCGCTCCGCGCGCCCCTCGTCCGCCGCGCGCGCGACGGTCTCCCACTGCTCCACGGTGGGGAGCCGCCCGCGGCGGTCGGGCCACTTCGCTTCGCAGTGCGCGACCGCCTCGGCGCGGAGCACGCAGGTCACCTTCTCACCCGGGCCGCTCGGGCCGCGACATCCCGGCGTAGACGTGAGCCCGCCGCCCGACTCACGGAGCTCACCGAGCGTGACCGGCGCGCGCTGCAGGCAGAACCCGGCGACGGCGTGCAGCACGGGCTGCCCCGTGCCCACCAAGGGCCCCCAGGGGCGATCACCCGCGCGGTAGGGCGAGAGCCTCACGTCCATCGGCGGTACGTACACGAAGCCCTCGGGGCACCCCCGCGGCGGCGGGACGTCGGCTGGCGCTGCGGCGTCGACCTCGGGGAGCGGCGTCGGCGTAACGGGAGGCTCGGCGCTGCCACCATCAACGACCGAGTCGGGCGCGGGAGCGGGTGACGGGGCGAACCGCTCGCCGGTCGCGAGCCCGACCGCGACCGCGCCGGCGATCGCGATGAGGGTGAGGCCGATGAGCGGCCACCGACGGATCGCTCTCGACTCCTCGCCGCGGTGGAGCGCGCGCTCCAGCTCGTCGACCCTCGCGAGGGCGTCTCGCAGCGCGGCCTGCTCAGCGGGCTGGCGCGTGTACTCCCGCCGCACCGGAGGCGCGCGGCGCTCGTCCATCGTCGCGAGGAGGTCGCGCACCCGCGCGGGGGTCTCGCGCTGCGACCACTCGTAGAACCACTCGACCGCGCGGGAGAGCAACCGGGCCACGTCGTCGGCGTTGCGCGCGTGGTCGACGGCCTCGACCTGAAAGTGCGCCGCGGTGTTGCCGAATCCCTGCAGCGACTCGATCACCGTGTGGATGTCGCGCGGGATGGGAGCCCCCGCGGCGTCGCGCTTGAGCTTCTCGTGACGGAGCAACCCATCGACGGTCGAGGCCTTCACCGACTTCAACGCGTCGGGGGCGACGACGGCGAGCACGGCCATCAAGATCGCCTCGGTGCAGCGCCTCGCGCTCCACGTGAAGGCCACGGGGTCGCTCCACCGCAGCCGCGCGCAGCGGTCGAGCTCCTCGCCGAGCGCCGCGACGATCTGCGCGGTCCTCTCCTCGGACGAGGGCCTATCGCTCTGTCGTCGCCCGCCCGCAGCCATCACCGTGGATATACCAGCGACCCCGCGGCGGGCGGAAGGCGGCTCGCCCCTACGCGCTCGGCCCGCGGTGGAGCTGCACCAGCTTCTCGCTCTGGTGCCCCTTCGCCCGCGCGTCGTCGGCCACGTCGCTGTGACAGCCGGCCTTCTCGCCCTTCGCGGCGCCCACCGCGCTGCGCGTCTTCGACGCGAGCCGGTGCAGCTCCTCGGGCGGCAACACCCCCCGCTGCTCCAGCACCCTGCGCTGCTCGTCGCTGAGCGCGGGGGACTTCAGCACCCGCTCGCGCGCGAAGCCGTCGGCCTTGCCGCTCGCGAACTCGGCGATCTCCTTCGAGATGCGCACCGAGCACCAGTCGTGGCCGCACATCGCGCAGAAGTCCGTGTCGACGTCGAGGTCCTCGTCGTGGAGCGCCCGCGCGTACTCACCGTCGAAGGCCAGGTCGAAGTGCCGCTCCCAGTTGAGCGCCGCGCGGGCCTTGGTGAGCTGGTCGTCCCAGTCGCGCGACCCCGGGATGCCCAGCGCGACGTCCGCGGCGTGCGCGGCGATCTTGTAGGCGACGCAGCCCTGCTTCACGTCGTCGCGCTTGGGGAGCCCCACGTGCTCCTTGGGCGTCACGTAGCAGAGCATCGAGGCCCCGTGCCACGCCGCCGCCGTCGCGCCGATGCAGCTCGTGATGTGGTCGTAGCCAGGGAACACATCCGTCACCAGCGGCCCCAGCACGTAGAAGGGCGCGCCGTGACAGAGCCTCCGCTGGAGCTTCATGTTGAACTCGATCTGGTCGAAGGGGACGTGCCCCGGCCCCTCGACCATCACCTGGCAGCCGTTCCTCCACGCGCGCTCGGTGAGCTCACCCAGGGTCTCGAGCTCATGCAACTGCGCCTCGTCCGACGCGTCGGCGAGGCCCCCGGGTCGCAGCCCGTCTCCCAGCGAGAACGAGACGTCGTACTCCCGCATGATCGCGCACACCGCGTCGAAGTGCGCGTAGAACGGGTTCTGCTCGCCGTGGACCATCATCCACTTCGCGAGGAGGGCGCCGCCCCGAGAGACGATCCCGATGAGCCGCTTCTCCACGTAGGGCAGGTGCTCGCGCAAGACCCCCGCGTGGATGGTGAAGTAGTCCACGCCCTGCGCGGCCTGCTTGCGGAGCCCGTCGAGGATGTCGTCGACCGTGAGCTCCTCGATGCGCCGCCCGATGATCATCGAGTAGATGGGCACCGTGCCCAGCGGCACCGTCGAAGCCCCCGCGATGGCCTCGCGGCACGCGTCGAGCGCGCCGCCCGTGGAGAGGTCCATCACCGTGTCGGCGCCCCAGCGCACCGCCCAGGTCATCTTCTCGACCTCCTCGTCGGTGCCGCTGGAGACGGGAGACGCCCCGAGGTTCGCGTTCACCTTGGTGCGCGACGCGCGACCGATCGCCATCGGGTCGAGCTTCATCGCGAGGTGCTTCACGTTCGCCGGGATGATGAGCCGGCCCGCGGCCACCTCGTCGCGCACCTGCTCCGGCGTGAGGTGCGGCTCGCGCTCGGCCACCCGGCGCATCTCGGGGGTGATGGTCCCTAGCCGCGCGTGCTCCAACTGCGTCATGGGCACGAAGCCAGCGGGGGCCACCGCGAAGCCGTCGGCGCCGCGGGTCCATCCCTCGGGGAGGAAGTCCCACGCGGTCTTCTCGCTGGGCGGGGGCATCCCGGGGCTGTCGGGGGACGAGAAGGTACGCGGGCCGCCGATCTCGGGCGCCGCCGCGAAGCTGCCGGGGTTGGTCCCCTCGCGGTCGCTGGAGGGGTTGTGCGCGCCGCGGAGCGGCAGGGTCCATGCGGGCATCGGCGGTGACCTCTTTCTGTCGCCCGTCGCGCCCGCGGCGAGAAACTCCCTCACGGGGGCCTCGCGCGTCGCTTCCCTACGCCGGCATTGCCCGGATCAGGTGCTGCGGGTCCATCTCAGCGGAACTCCCTCACGAGAGCGCGCCCCGAGCGACGCGTCGGGTTGTACTCCCTTCCCATCCCCCCTGCGAGGGGATCCCATCCCCCCTCAGGGGGGATCCCATCCCCCCTCCACCTAGATCCCATCCCCCCTCCACCCAGATCCCATCCCGGTCGAGGGGGGATCGCATCCCGGTTGGGGGGAGATCCCCGTATCCTCCGACCGTGCGCCGCGCGCTCGCCCTCGCGATCCTCTCCCTCGCCTGCCGGCCCCGCGCTCGCCCCGACGACACCCCACCCGAGCCCACCGTCGACGTCCCCGCTCCCGGCGACACCCCCGACAC
>JAEYZO010000831.1 GCA_023428035.1 Pseudomonadota bacterium
GCGCGTCGTCCATGGGGGGCACCGGGTCGAGCACGCCGGGGCGCTGCGCGGTCATGGCCGCGAGGTTGGCCGGATGGCGCAGGCGGTTGGGGTGCCGGCGCTCGCGCTCCTGGGCGTAGGTGGGCACCCTGCCCTCCAGCGGGCGGGACACGTACGAGGCCCACGAGCGAGCGCGGCCGGGGCGCTCGCTGAGCCCGGAGAAGAAGCCCGCCAGGGCGGTGGCCGAGGCGGCGGCCGCGATCACGAGCGCGAGGCGTCGGCGGAGCAGCGGGTCCATCGGGTCACCGCCGCTCGGGGTCGCCGGCGGGCCGGATGCGCGCCGCGCACTTCTTGTAATCGGGCTGCTTGGAGATGGGGTCGTGCGCGTCGAGGGTGAGCTCGTTGATGGGCACCCGCTCGTCGAAGAAGGGGACGAACACGCTGCCGGGGGGCGGGGCGCCACGGCCCTCGATCCAGACCGGGAGGGTGATCGCGCCGCGGCGGGTCTCCAGCACCACGCGCTGGCCGTCCTGGAGGCGCAGGCGCTGGGCGTCCTCGCGGTTCATCTCCACGTAGGACTGCGGCATCGCGCGGCGGAGCTGGGGCACGCGCATGGTCATGGAGCCGGTGTGCCAGTGCTCCAGCACGCGCCCGGTGCAGAGCCAGAAGGGGTACTCCGCGTCGGGCGACTCGGGCGGGGGCTCGTAGTCGTGGAACCAGATCAGCGCCTTATCGTCGCGCGTGACCGAGTGATAGAACTGCATGCCCCGCCCCGCGGGCACGAAGGGGTCCTCGCCCTCGACGAAGCGGTAGCGCGTCTCGCGCCACGCGCCCGAGCGGTCCTGGACCACGGGCCAGCGCAGCCCGCGGTGTCGCACGTACTCGCCGTAGGGCGCGAGGTTCTTGTGCTTGATGGCGGAGAAGGTCCGGTACTCCTCGAAGAGCTTCTCGTCGACGTTGACGTCGTAGAAGTGGGCCCAGTCCCAAGCGGGCACCTCTGTGCCGTCGGGGCGGGTCACCGCGAAGAGGAAGCGCCCATCGCGGTCGCGCATCCCGGGGTGCCCGAGCTCGTAGAGACGGCGCGCGACGGCCAGGGTCTGCCAGAGGTCGGGGCGCGCCTCACCCGGCGGGTCGACCATCTTGAACCACTGCTGCGTGCGGCGTTCGGAGTTGCCGGTCATCCCGTTCTTCTCGACCCACATCGCGCTCGGCAGGATGAGGTCGGCGTCGCGCGTGGTGGCCGTCGGGTACACGTCCGACACGATCAGGAACTTGTCCGGCAGCGTACGGCTCGGCTTGAAGAGCCTGTTCGCGTTGGGCAGCGACTGCCCCGGGTTGGTGACCTGCACCCAGACGGTGGAGATGTCTCCGCCCTCCGCGGCGGCGGTCGAGAAGCGGCGCCAGAGCTCGACGGCGTGGTGGCCGGGCGTGCCGCTGATGCGCCCCGGCGGCAGGCGCCACAGCTCCTCGGCCTCGTGGCGGTGCTCGGCGTTGGTCACCACCAGGCCGCCCGGGAGCCCGTTGGCCGTGGTGCCGACCTCGCGCACCGTGCCGCAGGCCGAGGGCTGCCCGGTGAGGCTCTGCGGCCCGTCGCCGGGCCGGCCCCAGTGGCCCGACAGCAGGTGCAGGCCGTGCACCATGCGGTTCATGGCCGTGCCGCGGGTGTGCTGGTTCATGCCCATGCACCAGAGCGACACGATGCGCTTGGAGCGGTCGGCGAAGAGGTCCGCGAGCGTCCGAAGGTCGCGCGCGGGGACGCCCGAGATGCGCTCGGTGTACTCGGGGGTGTAGCGGGCGACGCGCTGGCGGTACTGCGCGAAGGTGAGCGGCGCGCCGTTGAGGCTGGGCTGCGCGGTGTCCTGGCGGAAGTTGCAGAAGCGCTCGACGAAGCGCGGGTCGTGGCGCCCGCTCGCGATGAGCTGCTGCGCGACGCAGTTGACGATGGCGAGGTCGGTGTTGGGCTTGAACTGGAGGAAGTGCTGCGCGAAGGCCGTGGTGCGCGTGTGTCGCGTGCCGATGTCGACGATGTCCACGCGCTCGCCGCGCGAACGCCGGTCGACGATGCGCGAGAAGAGCACCGGGTGCATCTCCGCGGGGTTGTTGCCCCAGAGCACCACGACGTCGGCGCGGTCGAGGTCGTCGAAGCAGGCCGCGGGCTCGTCGACGCCGTAGGTCGAGAGGAAGCCCGTGACCGCCGAGGCCATGCAGAGCCGGGCGTTGGGGTCGATGAGGTTGGTGCCGAGGCCCGCCTTCACCAGCTTGAGCGCCGCGAAGCCCTCGGGGATGGTCCACTGCCCGGAGCCGTAGACGGCGAAGGTCGAGGGCGAGGCCATGATGCGCCGGGCGATGATGTCGACGGCCTGCTCCCACGAGATGGGCACGTGGCGGCCGTTGCGCTTGAGCATCGGGCGGGTGAGCCGGTCGCTGCCGTAGAGCGCGAGGCCGACGTGGTAGCCCTTCACGCAGAGGAGGCCGCGGTTGACCGGGGCGAGCTGGTCGCCCGCGATGGCCACCACGCGACCGCCGCGCACCCCCACCTGCACGTGGCAGCCGGTGCCGCAGAAACGGCAGGGGGCCTTGTCCCAGCGGACGTCGGCGCCCATGCGC
>JAEYZO010000444.1 GCA_023428035.1 Pseudomonadota bacterium
TCGCCGTCCTGGTGTGCCGGCTGTGCCGCCAGGCGCCTCGCGAGGCTCTGGTGACGTCGGGTCGTGACCTCCCCGCGCTGCCAGGCCGCGAGCAGCTCGTGGACCGCAGCGGACGGGTTGTCGACGTGCGTCCCGTGCAGCGCGACGCGCTTGGCGTACTCGACCGCGTCGAGGCTGAACGGCGCCCGGAGCGAGGGAGCGTGCTCCCACGTCAGCGCGTGCCAGGAGTCGTCGGCCGGGTCGCGGAACCAGACGTGCCGCACGTCGTGTGCATCAACGTGCAGGGGCCACTTGCCCGCGTAGGCACCGCCGTAGTGCGACTGCAGGTTGCGGTACGGGTTCAGCGCCTCGCCGTCGTAGCGCAGCCCGTTGACCTCGACCCCGTAGTGCTGGATCGTGCGCCACATCACGTCCAGGAACTCGAACGCCAGGTCGCGGGACGCAGGCAGGACCAGGCCGCCGGTGCGGGCCAGGCCGACCTCAAACATCTGCGCCGGGGTGAACCGCGATCGAGGCAGCTCGGCCAACGCCAGTCCGTCGTGCTGCGTGTGGTGGTAGACGGTGGTGACCCACTCGCGCAGGATCTGCTCCAGCTCGGCGACGTAGTAGAACGCACCCTGCTCGACGTCCTTGCCGCGGGAGTACACGTCGGGCCCTTTGTAGCCCGGCAGGTGCTGCAGCAGCGACTCGCGCATCGTGCCGAAGAACCGCTCGACGGTCGGCTTGTCCGTCGGCTTGTTCGGGATCGCCGGCTGCACGCAGATCCCCAGCCG
This sequence comes from Pseudomonadota bacterium, assembly GCA_023428035.1. Lineage (GTDB taxonomy): Bacteria > Myxococcota_A > Polyangia > Polyangiales > JAEYZO01. The sequence goes on from JAEYZO010000444.1 coordinate 774, forward strand.
AGCGCACGCACCGATCACGTGCGCGGACATGTACTGCTTGCCATGGTCAGTGACGATCGTGTCGGGGATGACCGCCGGCAGGCCGCCGGCGCGCTCCTGGTGCACCCCGTCGGGCTGCTCGGTAGCGACCAGCACGTTCGCCGGGACCCCGTGGTACGGCCACGGCCCGCCGTCTCCGGACTGCGGCAGTAGGCACTGGAACAGCACGTTGGCGACGTCGACCGCCTTCGTCGACACCGGCGTCAGGCGCAGACCCAAGATGCACCGCGAGAAGAGGTCCATGGCCACCGTCAGCTGCACGGGCACCCAGCGCCCGGTCACGGGCTCCATGGCGAAGACATCGAGCGAGTTGGTGTCCAGAACCACGTACTCGCCCGGACGATCAGCTCGAAGACGGCCGAGCGTCCCCTGCGGGCGAGCAGCGACCGATCGGCGGGCCTTCGCTGAACCGAACGTGTAGCGACCCTTCTCGAGCTCCTTGAGGCGCCGGTAGGCAGTAGCCCGATGGGGTAACGCCACGTCGCGGCCGTGCTGGGCGACCACGCGACGGCTGACCTCGTCGATGACAGCGCCCTGTGTCGGTGTCGACTTGTTCGTGTACTCCTTCAGCACGTCGAGACAGACAGCGTCCCAACGCGGGTCAACGCGCGGGGTTCGCCGCTGTGTCGCGGTGGAGTCGACGAGCCCAGCGACACCTCGCTCACGGAATGCGGCCACTCGCCGTCGGACTGTGCGGACGTCGACACCGAGCTCGCGGGCGGTGGCGTCCATCCGCGGCCCCCACGGCCCGTCACCTTCGAGCAGGTGGGTGATGATGCGGGCCGATTCCTCGACCGAGGCGCGTGCCGAGTGCGAGAGCGATGAGAGCGCGATGGAACCGAGCGGATCGCCGGGGCAGTCCGACGCGGCTGGATCGAGGGTCCGAAGTCCGTCGATCAGGTTCCGGAAGGGGACGCGCGCGACGTCGGTGTCTCTTCGCAGCACGACATCGTGGGGATGGACGGCCTCGATCCTCCAGAGCGCGCCCTCCCACCAGACGGTAGACCCGGGACGCACCTCGACCGTGCCGCTCTGCGTCATACCCGTGCCACCCACGTCCTCGAGTCGAGCGGTAACGAGAGATCGCAGCCCAGCTGGTGCCACCACAGAGCCGCGAGGATCGCCGACCGCACCGCGCCCGGCAGAGAGATGGCCAGCTCGTGCTCAAGATCGCCGATCGTGGCCCCGTCGGGAGGGCAGGCCTCGACGGCGGCTTCGATCAGCGACGGCCCGACCAGGGCTGACCGCCGTGCAGCAGCGAGGAGGCGCACGTTGCGGAGGGTCGTCGCCGGCGCACCCATCCAGACGAGGTACTCCCACCCTCGCTCCTGCATGACGCGAGCAGTCCAGTCCAACGACTCACGGACGACTGCCTTCTTAAGCATCTCCTCGGGCTTCACGTCGACCACGACGACGCGGCCATCGGCCATGACGCACAAGAAGTCCGGGTAGCGCGTCCTGATTCGCCCGTCGTCGTCGCCGACGAGGTAGAGGGGCTGCGCCGCGATCCCGACCACCTCCGGGTCGAAGTCCGCCAGCCACAGCCACGAGAGCTCAAGTCGGCTCTCGTAGACGATGTGCGCCCGCATCGTCGACGACCAGAACAGGCCCGGGTAGTTCGACTGACCGGCGTACGAGGGCGGGATGCGCACTGGCGCGCCCTGCACCGCCTCGAGGGCGTCGATGCCCGCGAGCGGTGCCTCGCGCTCGAGGCCGTCCGCCGTCAGGTACATCGCTCGGGTCACCGCCGTGCCCACAGGCACAGGATGGCGCGCGGACACGCTAACGCGACGCCGGACACGCACCGGACACGCTAACGCGAATCGGACAAGCCCAATGCGAACCCACAACTGGCGCCCGCGGTGCACCGACGCCCGTGGGAATGTTCGGCGCCGGCGAGAAGTTGAGCCGGACAGACTCAAGTTTGCTGGGTTGAACTTGCGAGTCCCGGGGGCCCGGGTGCAAGGTTGAGCGCAGCGGACTCAAGAGCGTCCAGAGCATCTGCACCACGACTGAAAGAAGGCACCACACATGGCACGAGCAGTCGGCATCGACCTGGGCACGACGAACTCCGTCGTCGCCGTCCTCGAGGGTGGCGAGCCCACGGTCATCGCCAACGCGGAGGGGTCGCGCACGACTCCGTCGGTCGTGGCGTTCTCCAAG
>JAEYZO010000474.1 GCA_023428035.1 Pseudomonadota bacterium
GAAGAAGGCGCTGCCGCGCGAAGACCGCGCCGTCGGTGGTGTCTTGGAGGCCCGCCAGGGGCGACCACGCCTTTGCACGGAGTGACGGCGCGAGGGCGCCGAACTCCGGTCAGGGGTGTCGCGCCGAACGATCCCGGCGGGAGGGGCGTCGTCCGCGGTGTGCGGTGTGCGGAGGGGGAGGCGTGCCGAACGCTGGGGTTAGTCGCTGCCGCTGCCGCACCCCAGGTGTACGCAAGCGACGCCCGCCGTGCGGCGAGCTTCGGAGCAAGCGCTGCCGCGGAGGGGACGGTGAGCGGCGCGGCGTGCGCGCCGTGACCGCGCGCCGCGGGAGCCCTGTCGCCCCGCCGTGAAGGCCCGCCGCCGCGCGTCGGGGGCTTGCCGATCGCCCTGGAAGCCTTGCCGATCGCGCTGGGAGCTTGTCGATCGCTCCGAAACGTCTCTTTTGGCCTTTGGAAACGCTGTTCTTGCGCCTGTCTGACCCGGGTGCTCGATCGGCACGTCGTTTCGCACGGCAGAGGCGCTCTCCAGAGGCCCCGGCAGGCCTTCGGACCCGTCCGGCAGACCTCTGGAGCGATCGGCAAGCCTTTGGGGCGGCGTCAGTTCGTCGTGGGCGTGGGTGAGGAGGGCTTCGCGGGCTCCGCCGCGGGCTTGGCGGCGGCCTTCTTCGACGACTTCCGCTTCGCGAGGCCCAGCCGGATCAGGTGCTCGCGGCGCTTCACGAGCGCGCGCGCCATCTCGGCCCAGTCGTCGTACCAGACCCGCAGCTCCTTGAGCGCCACGTCCTCGGCCTCCTGCCGCGCGGCGCGGGCGCGCTCGGCCCCGAGGTCGGTGGCGGTGTAGCCCTCGGCGCGCTCCACCAGCGCGCGCAGTCGGGCGCGCTCGTTGGCGTCGATGCCGCGCGTCGCGAGGGTGTCGAGGGCGGCCTTGTCCTCCTCGCGGGTCGCCTTGCGCTCGGGGGACTTCTGCAGCGCGTCGAGGCGGTCGAGGAACGCCTTCACGCCCACCACGGCGGCGGCGCCCGCCGCGGGCTCGAGCCCGTCGAGCACGAAGGTCGCGGCCTCGGGGTGCAGCCGCGTGAGGGCCGCGCGCGCGATGCGGAGGTTGGGCTCGTCCCACGCGTCGATCTCGGCGATGGCCGTCGCCACCGAGGTCTCGGCGCCGGAGGTCTTCGCCGGCGCGGGGCGCATCTCGTAGCCCGCGACGGTGTGCAGGAGCGCCCACCCGCGGGCGTGCTCCTCCTCGTCGTAGCCGTGGGCCGCGAGCGTCGCGCGGATCACATCACTGGTCCCCACGCCGCGGAGGAAGCTCAGCGCGCGCCCGAGGGTGGACTCCAGCGTGGAGCGCGCGAGGTCGTCGACGTCGTTCTTCTTCATTGGGTATGTCCCTCCGTCACCGGGGAAGGGGAGGCGCCCACCGCCCCCCGCCGTGGAGTCGTTCCCCGGTGGAGTGGGGAGCTTCGCGGAGGAAACCGTGAAGGGACAATCGGGGATTACCCGGATGAGAGAGTCGCCTACAGCGTCACACCTGGTGGGTCAGGAGGAGGGGGCGCGCGGCGCGCCAGCGAGCGGAGCGCCTGCCACGCGCTCCCCCCCGGGGCGACCCGCGGGATCAGCACGAAGTGCGACAGCGTCAGCACCAGCGCCGGGATCACGAAGAAGCCCCCGACGAACACCAGCTCGCGCCACAGGTCGCCCGACGGGACGCTCGACGGCGGGCGTCGCACCCACTCGTACGCGAAGGCCCCCAGGGTGAGGCCCCAGTAGACCGCCAGCGCCCAGTGCCGCCGCGCGTGCGGCAGGAACACCACCACCGCCTTCAGCGCGATGAAGGCGATCACCATCGCGAGCCACAGGCCCGGCGCCAGGAAGATCAGCACCAGGAGCCCGCAGACCGCCCCAGCGGAGCCCTCCCGCGACGTGGCCGGGATCACCACCATCAGGTGCAGGTAGATCAAGAGCGCCGCGAGCGCGGCCTCGACCATGCAGACGCCCGCGTAACGGATCGTCTGCCGCCACCACGGGATGGGCGCGTCCACCATAGGAGGCAGACGCTACCCCACTCAGCCTCCGTCGAGCACGCGGGTCAACCGCGCGAGCGCGTCGTCGAGCGCGTCGGGCGGGACCGCCGTGAAGCACAGCCGCGCCCAGTGGCCGTAGCCCTCTCCGAAGGCGTCTCCCGGGGCGAGCGCGACGCCCGCGTCGATGGCGCGGCCGAGGAGCTCGAGCGCGCTGCCTCCGCGGAGCGCGCGGGAGAGGTCGGCGAAGACGTAGCTGCCGCCCGCGGGGGCGACGAAGTCCACTCGTCCTGCGAGGGCGCGCACGGTGGTGTCTCGGGCGAGGCGGTACGCGTCGCGGGCCTCGGCGATGAAGGGCTCGCCCTCGGTGATCGCGGCCTCGGCCGCGCGCTGCGCCACCACGGGCACGTTGAAGACGGTGTGCGTCGCGACCTTTCGCGCGGCGGCGATGAGGGCTTCGGGCCCGGCGACGTAGCCCACGCGCAGCCCCGCGAGGGCGTGGGATTTCGACAGCGAGTAGGCGCTCACGGCGCGCTCGGCCATTCCGGGCAGGCGCGCGATGGAGCGGTGGGCTCCCTCGTAGGCGTAGTCGGCGTAGACCTCGTCGGCGATGACCCAGAGGTCGCGACGGCGCGCGACGTCGGCGATGGCTTCGAGGTGGTCTTCGCCCATCACGAAGCCGTCGGGGTTGTTGGGGGTGATGAAGTACACGGCGCGGGTGCGGGGCGTGACGGCGTCGTCGAGGGCGCGCGCGAGGTCGAAGCGCGGGTCCGTCGCGAGCGCGGGGAGCACCGGGACTTCGACGGGGGTGGCCCCGGCGACGCGGAGCACTCCGACGGAGAGGGGCCAGTAGGGCGCGAGCACGAGGCACTCGTCGCCGGCGTCGAAGAGGGCCCGTGCGGCGCAGTGGAGGGCGTGCGTCGCGCCCGCGGCGACGAGGAGCTTCGCGGGGGAGGCGCCGTCGAGGGCGCGGCCGGTGGCGTCGAGGTGGTGAGCGATGGCCGCGAGGAGGGAGGGGGTTCCGCCGAGGGGGCCGTAGCGGTAGAGGGCGGGGTCGTCGCTCGCGTGGGCGGAGAGCGAGGCGCAGCGGGGTGGAGCGCGCCAGGTGTCACCGATGTGCAGGGGGTGGAGGGTCTCGCCGCGGGCGAGGCGGGCGTTGAGCCGCGGGGCGAGGTCGGAGAAGACGCTCGCGCGCACGGCCCGTGCGGAGTGGGAGAGGGGCGGCACCGTGGGGGCGAGCATCGCGCGGCGGAGGGGTAGGAGAGAAGCGCGGCGAGGCGCTGGTCAGAGCATCGACGCGAAGCCCGACGGGGGCGCGTGGGCGAAGGGCGAGGCGCCGAAGTTCGTCGCGCCGCTGCAGTGGTGAAAGGCGTCGTTGCAGTGGCTCCCGTAGGGGAAGTACGTGCCCGAAGGCACCGTACACGACGACACCCTCACGCCGGAGACGTAGAAGTCCACGGTGTTGGCGTCGGCGTCCCAGGCGACCCCGATCACCTCGCCGGACTCGATGGTCCTCGGGGCGCCCGCGAGGGTACACACCGCCGACCCCGAGGTGAGGAAGGAGTGGTCGCCGTGGTGCCCATAGAGGGCCGCGCGGGTCACGCCGTCGGGGGAGCTGATCCCGATCCCGACGGGGCAGCGCTCGTCGTTGCTGCCGCCGTCGCGCATCGCTCGATGCTCCCAGTACCACCGCCCGGTGGCGCGCGTGCGCGTCGCTCGAACGCCCGACGCGCACGAAGGGGCGGTGCCGGTGATGACCAGGTTGTCGCTGGAGAGCACCGTGAGCGAGTCGGCGGTCGACGGGTCCCAGGTGAGGGCGCCGGCGTCCACCGGGGGGATGTCCACGACGTCAGGGGCGTCGACGCCGTCAGGGGCGTCGATCACGTCGGGGGCGTCGATAACGTCGGGGGCGTCGACGCCGTCAGGGGCGTCGACGACGTCAGGGGCGTCGAGCACGTCGGGGGCGTCGACGACGTCGGGCCGGTCGACGGTAGGGCCCGCGTCCAACACGTCGACCGTCGAGCCGGCGTCGAGCACGTCGACGAGAGAGACGTCTGGCGCGTCGGTCACGGAGACATCTGGCTGGGACGCATCGGTCGCGTCCGCGCTCGGCGCGTCGACCACCGGCGCGTCGACCACCGGCGAGTCGACGGTGGGGGTGTCGGCGCTGGCGTCTCCGACGACGGACTTGCTCCCGCTGCAGGCTGCGGAGGAGAGCGCGAGGAAGACGACCAGCGTTCGCGTGGCGTAGAGATGCATCGTTGGCTCGTACGGCGAGCGTCGGGTCCCCTGGGGCCCATCCCCAGGAGCCCTCATCCCGACCATGGAAGGATGGTCCCACGATGGGTGACGCGGCCGTATCGCACGATCATGCGAGTCGGGGCGGCTCTCTCTCTGGCCTCGCTCACGCCTCGAAGCGCACCGCGGTCGAGGGGGTGGGCTGGGATCGTTCGGCGCGACACCCTCTGGCCGGAGTTCGGCGCCTTCGCGCCTTCACTCCGGGCAAGATCGTGGTCGCCCCTGCGGGGCTCCAAGACCACCCCTTTCAACGTGCAGCGAGCAGTGGCTCCTCTGGCTGGGGTGCAGC
>JAEYZO010000571.1 GCA_023428035.1 Pseudomonadota bacterium
CCGTAGTAGCGACCGCCCCCGGAGTGGCCGACGAACTCGCTGCGGTCGCCGAGGTCGAAGGCCACGCCGCCGCGCGGGTCGCCCGGGAGCTTCTCCCGGTGGACGATCACGCCGTCGCGCTCGGTCCACTCCTCGTGGCGCAGGTCGACGAGCTCCACGGGGACGCCCCGCGAGGCGAGGTAGTCGCGCACCGCGTCGAGCCCGAGCACCTCGACGATGCGCGCGAAGGACGAGTCGGTCTGCGGCGCGTCGGCGATGACCACCCGACCGTCGCCCTCCAGCGCGATCCACACGTAGTCGGCGACGGCGCGCACCACGCTGCCGTGGGTGAGCACGTAGCGCCATCCCTCGGGGTCGCGCGGGTGCTTCTCCTTCACGAGGTTCGGCTTGAGGAGCACGGTCTCTCCGGGCCGCACCAGGCCGCGCAGCGGGTTCCACTCGGGGGTGCCGAAGCGCTCGGCGTCGAGCCCCGCGAGGCGGAGGGTCTCCCGCACGGAGTCGTACGCGTCGTTGGGCTCCGTCGAGGTCTCAGCGAAGGGGTACTCCGGGTAGGCGACGGCGGGGTGGAACGGCGCCCTCTCGGGGTAGCGCGCGCCCTCGCGGCGGTGGGCCGCGACGAGCTCGGGGGCGTCGAGCCCGACGGCGAGGCTCACGCGAGGGCTCCGTCGAGGTCGCGTCGGGTCACGGCCCCGGGTGGGTTGTCACGGGTCCCCAGGGCGTTCAAGGCCGACGACGGGGCGAGCATCGGCGGGCTCAATTCGCCGCGCCCCCGGCGCGGTGCTTTCGGGCGGCTTGGAGCACGCGCTCGACGCGCGCGGTGTCCTTCGCGCCGGGGCGCTGTCGGAGGTAGTCGTCGAGGTCCGAGGCCGCGGCCTCGAAGGCCCGGAGCGCGAAGGCGTGGAGGCCCCGGTCGCGCACCATCTCCGCGGCGCCCGTCACGTCGACGAGGCGGTCGCACGCGAGGAGGGCCTGCGCGTGGTCGCCCCGCCGCTCCCAGGAGTTCTTGAGGTTCATGAGCATCCGCGCGGTGAGGGCCCTGGCGCCGATGGGCTCGAGGGCGTCGGGGTCCATCGGGAGCGCGTCGCCGCGGTAGCGCTTCCAGAGGGTGAGGAGGTCGTCGCGCTCCAGAACGCGACCGCCGAAGAACGGGTCGAGGAAGACCCCGCCGCTCCCCCCGAGGCGCGCGATGAAGTGCCCTGGAAACCCTACGCCCTCGACGCACAGGCCCGCGCGCGCCCCGACCGCGGAGAGCACCACCGCCAGGGTGAGGGGGATGCCCTCGCGGCGGTCGAGGACCCGCGGCAGGAGGGAGTTCTCCGGGGCGTAGTAGTCCGACTCGTCGCCGCGAAAGCCGAGGGTGGCGTAGACGTGGTCGGCGAGCGCGAGGGCCTGCGCACGGGCGGGCGCGGCCGACGAGGTCCGCGTCGCGAGGGGCGCGGCGAGCGCGTCGAGGCGAGAGCGCTCGCGGTCCAGGTCGACGCTGGGGTCGAACTCCCGCGCGACGACGAGGGCGCAGACCTCGGGGGGCGGCTCGGGGTCGGCCTTCAACAGCGCCGTGACGGAGGCGTAGGCGGTCACTGCCGACGGATCGACCGGAGGAGGTCGTCGAAGCGCGGCGCCGCGGCGGCCACCGTCGCGTGGTCGCCGGTGAGCTTGAAGAACCAGGGGCCTTCGGGGGTCTCGACGATGGCGCCGAGGAGGGCCTGGTCCTCGCGGGGCGTCGGGTCGGCGCCGGGCATCCCGCTGCGGTAGCGGCCGCGCGCTCGGGCGATGGTGGCGCGCAGGCCGTTCACGTCGCGCTCCTCGCGGCGAGGGCCCGCCATCGCGGGGCCGCCGTCGACGGTCTCGAACTGGCCGTACCAGCGGTCGAGGTTGGCCTGCACCGCGCCGCCCATCCCAGGGAAGTGCGAGATGGTGAGCTCCGCGTCGGTCGCCCCCGGAGCGGCGGGCACGGCGTACTGCGCGACGCGCATGGGCGAGGTCGGCGGCGCGCGGCGCCAGCCCACGGGGTCGCTCCACGAGAGGGAGCGGGAGCCCGGCGTGGTGGGGCGCGGCCTCGCGTGGGGATCGCCGTGAGGGGAGCCTCCGTGCGGGTTCGCGGAGGGCGGCGGGGCGCTGCGCGTCGGGGCAGGCTCGGCGGCTCGGCGGTCGCAGGCAGAGAGCAGGGCGAGGGCGAGGGCTATGGATCGGGCGGTCATCGCGGGCCGCGTAGGATGCCCGACGTCGCGGCGAGGCACCACGCGGGCCTTGTCGGCGGGGCGCGCGACGGCGTAGACCGCTGGCGCCATGCCCTACCGGCCCACAGAGATCGAGCCCCGCTGGCAGCGCCACTGGGACGAGCGCGGCACCTACGTGGTCACCGAAGACCGCTCGCGGCCGAAGTTCTACGCGCTCGACATGTTCCCCTACCCCAGCGGCAAGGGCCTGCACGTGGGGCACCCGGTGGGGTACACCGCGGGCGACGTCGTGAGCCGCTACAAGCGCGCCCACGGCTTCAACGTGCTGCACACGATGGGCTACGACGCCTTCGGCCTGCCCGCCGAGCAGAAGGCCATCGACGAGGGCGTCGCCCCGCAGGTGAGCACCGCCGAGGCGATCGAGACCTTCCGCGCGCAGTTGAAGCGCCTCGGGATCTCCTACGACTGGACCCGCGAGGTCTCGACCTGCGACCCCGGCTACTACAAGTGGACCCAGTGGATCTTCACGCGGCTCTACGAGCGCGGCCTCGCGTACCTGGGCGAGGCGTGGGTGAACTGGTGCCCCGCGCTGGGCTCGGTGCTCGCGAACGACGAGGTCATCGACGGGCGGAGCGAGCGCGGCGGCCACCCCGTCGAGCGGCGGAAGATGTCGCAGTGGATGATCCGCATCACGGCCTACGCCGAGAAGCTGCTGGAGGGCCTCGACGCGATCGACTGGCCCGAGGCGACGAAGACCGCGCAGCGCGAGTGGATCGGCCGCAGCGAGGGGGCCTTCGTCGAGTTCCCGGTGGAGGGCCACGGGTCGATCCGGGTGTTCACCACGCGCCCCGACACGATCTTCGGCGCGACCTACATGGTGCTCGCGCCGGAGCACCCGCTGGTCGACGCGATCACCGCGCCGACGCAGCGCGCGGCGGTGGAGGCGTACCGGCGCAAGGCCGCGTCGAAGAGCGAGCGCGACCGCCAGGCCAGCAAGGAGAAGACCGGCGTCGACACGGGGGCGCGCGCGACCAACCCCGCGACGGGGGAGTCGATCCCGGTGTGGATCGCGGACTACGTGATCCAGGGCTACGGCACCGGGGCCATCATGGCGGTGCCCGCGCACGACGAGCGCGACTGGGAGTTCGCGAGGGCGATGTCGCTCCCGATCCGCGAGGTGATCTCGGGCGGAGACGTGGCGAAGGCCGCGCACACCGGCGACGGGGTGATGGTGAACTCGGGGCGCTTCGACGGCACCGACACCCGCGGCCGGGCGGCCGTGAAGGGGGTCACGCAGTGGCTGGCGGAGCGGGGCGCGGGCGAGGGGGCCGTGACCTTCAAGATGCGCGACTGGACCTTCGCGCGGCAGCGCTACTGGGGCGAGCCCATCCCGATGCTGAAGGACGGTGATGCGCCAGTGCGAGCGCTCACCCTCGACGAGCTCCCGCTGGAGCTGCCGCCCGTGGACGACTACCGCCCCTCGGGCGACGGGCGCTCTCCGCTCGCGCGCGCCGCCGGCTGGGCGAGGGTGAACGACCCGGTGACCGGGCGAGAGCTCGACCGCGAGACCGACACGATGCCCGGGAGCGCGGGGTCGAGCTGGTACTTCCTGCGCTACTGCGACCCGCGCAACGCCGCCGAGTTCTGCGCGCGGGAGAAGAGCGACTACTGGATGCCCGTGGACCTCTACGTGGGCGGCGCTGAGCACCGCGTCGGGCACCTGATGTACGCGCGCATGTGGCAGCGGTTCCTGCACGACGAGGGGCTGGTGCGCGACGCCGAGCCCTTCACCGCCCTGCGCCACCAGGGGATGCTCCTCGCGGAGACGTACTACCTCGACGACGGGAGCGAGAGGCTGGAGCACGTCGTCCGCGACGTGGTCGAGGTGATCGAGCGCGGCGAGAAGACCGCCCTCGTGCGCACGAGGTCCAGCGACGCGCCCGTGAGGTGCCAGGCGCGCTGGGAGAAGATGTCCAAGCGCAAGGGCAACGTCGTGAACCCCGACGAGGTCATCGAGGCCTACGGCACCGACGCGCTGAGGGTGTACCTCTGCTTCCTCACGCCGCTGGAGAGCGACAAGCCCTGGCAGACCTCGGGCCTCGAAGCCCAGTTCAAGTGGCTCCAGCGCGTGTGGCGGCTCTACTTCGAGGGCGACGAAGACACACCTCGCGTCGACGACTCCGCGGCCACCGAGGCCGAGCTCCGCGCGGTGCACAAGGCCATCCGCAAGGTGGGCGACGACATCGCGTCGCTCAACCTCAACACCGCCATCTCGGCGCTGCACATCGCCACGAAGGAGCTGGCCTCCCTCGGCGCCCGCTCCCGCGCTGTGCTCGAGCCCCTGATCCAGCTCCTCGCGCCCTTCGCCCCTCACTTCGCCGAGGAGGTCTGGACCCGCGGCCTCGGCCACGAGCTCTCCGACGAGGGCGTGGCCTACGTCCCCTGGCCGAGGTGGGACCCGAGGTGGGCCATCGACGAGACGGTCACCTTCGGCGTGCAGGTGAACGGCAAGACCGTCGACACGGTCTCGACCCTCCCCGACGCCGACGAGGCCACCGCCGTCATGGCCGCGCGCGCCGTCGAGAAGGTCGCCCGCGCCCTCGAAGGAAAGACCGTCACCAAGACGATCTACAAGGCCGGGCGCATCCTCAACTTCATCGCCCGGTGAAGCGCGCGGGGCGGCGCTCCATCGCCGCCGCGAGGCCCTCGCCGAGGTCATCGCTCGCGTAGCTGTGCGCCTGCGCCGTCGCCTCTGCGTCGAGCGCCCTCACCAGCGCCGCGTGGTCGACCCCGAGCCGAGCCTTCAGCGCGCGCACCGCGAGGGGCCCGTTGGACGCGATCGAGCGCGCGAGGGCCTGCGCCTCGGAGAGCACCGCGTCGGCCGCGTGGGCCGAGAGCGCCAGGCCCATGGCCGCCGCCTCGCGACCGTCGAAGCGCCGGCCCGTGTACAAGAGCTCCGCCGCCCGCTGCGCGCCCACGCGGCGCTCCAGGAGCAACGTCACGCCCATCCCCGGCGCGAGGCCGAGCTGGGCGAAGTTCACCGCGAGCTTCGCGTCGGCGTCGACCAGGGTGATGTCGCAGGCGATGGCCACGCAGAGCCCGGCCCCGATGGCAGCGCCGCGCACCGCCGCGATCACGGGCACCGGCAGCGAGGCCACGGCGAGGTAGCGGCTGTAGAAGGCCAGCATGTGGGCCCGCGCGTCGTTGAAGCGCGCCTTGCGCAGCCCGGCGAGCATCGAGAGGTCTCCCCCGCCCGAGAACGCGCCCCCCGCGCCGGTGAGCACCACGGCCCTGAGGTCGGCGGCGTGCCTGAGCGCGTCGACCCGCGCGTAGAGCGCGTCGCCCAGGGCCATCGACATCGCGTTGCGTCGCGGCGCGTCGTCGAGGGTCAGCGTCGCTACGCCGTCGCTGTAGTCGAGGTGCACCGCGGGGGAGCTCGGGCCGGTCATGGCCCCGCACACTACACCGACCCTGGCGCTCGGCGCCCGCGGTCTTATGCTCCCGCCCCTTGGCCGCTCCCTCGCAGGCGCTCCCTCCGCGTGTCAGACACCGCACTCACCCTGAAGACCCACGGCCGCGCGAGGGAGATCCCCGAGGCGCGGTGGAACGCGCTCCTCACCGACGACGACACGCCCTTTCAGCGCCGGGTGTGGTTCGACGCGATGGAGGCCAACGGCTGCGCCACCGCCCGCCGCGGGTGGCAGCCCATGCACCTCGGGCTCTACCGCGGCGACGCGCTGGTGGCGCTCGCGCCCGCCTACGCGCGCGGCGACTCGCAGGGGGAGTTCGTCTTCGACCACGGCTGGGCCCGCGCCGCCGCTGAGGCCGGCATCGCGTACTACCCCAAGCTCACCCTCGCGGTGCCCTTCACCCCCGTGACGGGCCGCCGCGTGCTCACCGCGCCGGGAGAAGACCGACCCGCCCTGGTGCGCTCGCTCTTCGCCGCGCTCCCCGAGCTCATCGCGGGCCTGGGCCTGTCGTCGGCGCACGCGCTCTTCGTCACCGACGACGAGGCCGCGCTCGCGGCAGAGGCCGGCGCGGCGATCCGCTACGGCGCGCAGTACCACTGGTTCAAGGGCGGGTGTCAGGCCTGGGGCGACTACCTCGCTCGCTTCGACTCGAAGCGCCGCAACCAGGTCAAGCGCGAGAGCCGCGCGCCCGCCGAGCAGGGCGTGACCATCACTACGCGGCGCGGCCGGGAGCTCGGCGTTGACGACGCGCCGCTGGTGCATCGGCTGTACCGCAGCACCGTCGACCGCTTCATGTGGGGGCGGCCATACCTCAACGAGGGCTTCTTCGCCGACGTGCTCACCCGCTCCCCCGAGGCGTGCGAGCTCGTCGAGGCCCGCGACGGCGGCCGGGTCATCGCGGGGGCCTTCAACGTCGGAGACGGGAGACGTCTCTTCGGGAGGTACTGGGGCTGCTTCGAGGAGCGGCCCTTCCTGCACTTCAACGTCTGCTACTACCACTCCATCGCCGAGTGCCTCGCCCGCGGGGTGGAGAGGTTCGAGGGCGGGGCCGGGGGAGAGCACAAGATCTCCCGGGGCTTCGAGCCGGCGCGCACGGCGTCGGCGCACTACATCGCCGACCCGAGGCTCGACCGCGCGGTGCGAGGGGCGCTCCTCGGGGAGCGGGCGGCGGTCGAGCTGGAGATCGAGGAGATCCGGCGGACGATGGGTTTTCGCCCGGTGCTGGCGCCGCCGGGGATGGAGTAGCTTTCGGCCATGCCGCGAAGGACGCAGCACGACAGCGACTCGGGGACCGTCGTCGAGACGCGCGCCGAGAAGAAGATCGCCCGACCGAAGATGTACCGGGTGCTACTCCACAACGACCACTACACGACCCGCGAGTTCGTCGTCGCGGTGCTGATCGAGGTGTTCAACCGGTCGGAGACAGACGCCGTGCAGATCATGATGCACGTACATAAGAACGGTATCGGCGTCGCGGGCGTCTACACCCACGACGTCGCGCAGACCAAGATCGACAAGGTCCACAGGCTGGCGCGGGAGAACGAGTACCCGCTGCTGCTCACGATGGAGCCGGAGGACGACTGAGACCGCCATGGCACAGACACCCACCGTCACCAAGGAACTCCAGGCGGCGCTCCGAGCCGCCGTCACCCTCGCCGAGGAGCACCGCCACGAGTACGTGACGCTCGAGCACCTGCTCCTCGCGTTCCTCTCCGACAAGTGGGCCGTGAAGGCCCTGCGCGCCTGCGGAGCCGACACGAAGCGCCTCGCCAAGAAGCTCAGGGAGTTCCTCGACGAGTCGATGGAGCGCCTGCCCGAGGCCCAGCGCCTCGAGGTGCAGCAGACCCTGGGCGTGAGCCGGGTGCTCCAGCGCGCGGCCATCCACGTGCTCTCGTCGGAGCAGAAGGCCATCGACGTCGCGAGCGTGCTGGTCGCGATGTTCCGCGAGCAGGAGTCGCACGCGCTCTACCTCCTCCAGGAGGAGGGCGTGCAGCGCATGGACATCGTGAACTACGTCTCCCACGGCGTCGGAAAGGACGCCGCGGAGCTGCCCGAGAAGGCCGGCGAGGAGCCCCAGCAGCACGGCGACGAAGACGACGACGAGGCCCCGGTCAAGAAGCCCCTGGAGCAGTTCTGCCAGAACCTCAACGCCGAGGCCGAGGCGGGGCGCATCGACCCTCTCATCGGCCGCGAGCTGGAGCTCGAGCGCACGATCCGCGTGCTCTGCCGTCGCCGCAAGAACAACCCCCTCTTCGTGGGCGAGCCGGGCGTGGGCAAGACCGCCATCGCCGAGGGCCTCGCCAAGGCCATCGTCGAGGGCACCGTGCCCGAGGTGCTCAAGGGCGCGACCATCTTCTCCCTCGACATGGGCGCGCTGCTCGCGGGCACGAAGTTCCGCGGTCAGTTCGAGGAGCGCCTCAAGGCCGTGCTGAAGGAGCTGAAGGACCACGAAGACGCGATCCTCTTCATCGACGAGATCCACACCATCGTCGGCGCGGGGGCGACCTCGGGCGGGTCGATGGACGCGAGCAACCTCCTCAAGCCCGCGCTCGCCTCGGGCAACCTCCGGTGCATCGGCTCGACCACGCACCAGGAGTACAAGGCCGCCTTCGAGCGAGACCGGGCCCTGGCGCGGCGCTTCCAGAAGATCGAGGTGGGCGAGCCCTCGGTCGAAGACACGGTGAAGATCCTCGAGGGGCTCAGGCCCCGCTACGAGGAGCACCACGACGTGCGCTACGCCGACGACGCGATCCGCGCCGCGGCGGAGCTGTCGGCGAAGTACGTCAACGACAGGCTCCTGCCCGACAAGGCCATCGACGTGATCGACGAGGCCGGCGCCCAGGACCGGATGCGCGCGGAGGACCAGCGCACCCGCGCGGTCACGCTCCACGACGTCGAGTCGATCGTCGCGAAGATGGCGCGCATCCCCGAGAAGACCGTCACGGGCACCGAGAAGGACCGCATCGGCAACCTCGAGTCAGACCTCAAGGCCGTGATCTACGGGCAGGACTCGGCCATCGAGTCGCTCGCCTCGGCCATCAAGCTCTCGCGCTCGGGCCTGCGGCAGGGGGAGAAGCCCATCGGGTCCTTCCTCTTCGCGGGGCCGACGGGCGTGGGCAAGACCGAGCTCGCCAAGCAGCTCGCCAAGACCCTCGGGGTGGAGTTCCTCCGCTTCGACATGAGCGAGTACTCCGAGCGGCACACCGTCTCTCGACTCATCGGCGCGCCGCCGGGCTACGTGGGCTTCGACCAGGGGGGCCTGCTCACCGACGCCGTCACGCGGCACCCGTACTCCGTGGTGCTCCTCGACGAGATCGAGAAGGCCCACCCGGAGCTCTTCAACATCCTCCTCCAGGTGATGGACCACGCCACGCTCACCGACAACAACGGCAAGAAGGCCGACTTCCGCAACGTGGTGCTGATCCTCACCACCAACGCGGGCGCCCGCGAGATGAGCGAGAAGGTCGTGGGCTTCGGCGCGAAGGACGGCGGGCCCGACACCTCGAAGGCCAAGGCCGCGCTCGAGCGGGCCTTCACGCCGGAGTTCCGCAACCGCCTCGACGCCATCGTCTCCTTCGGCGCCCTCGCGCCGGAGACCATCTTGAAGGTGGTCGACAAGGAGATCGGGCTCCTCCAGAAGGTGCTCGACGAGAAGAAGGTCACCCTCGAGCTCTCGAAGGAGGCCCGCGGCTGGCTCGCGGAGAACGGCTACGACCCCGCCTTCGGCGCGAGGCCCATGGCCCGGCTCATCGAGACCTCGATCAAGAAGCCCCTCGCCGAGGCCCTGCTCTTCGGCCCCCTCGCCGGCGGCGGCGTGGCGCGGGTCACCGTCGAGGGCGACAAGCTCGCCCTCGCCTACGAAGCCGCGAACTGACCCGACCGTGCTTTGCCTCCCTCTCCTCGGGGGAGGCGAAGTATCCTCGCGGCCCCCATGGCCCGGCCGCTGATCCCCCTCGCGCTCGCCGCTTCCGTGTCGCTGGCCCTGGGCTGCGGCGCGGTGTTCCCGCGGTACACCACGGCGACCCGCCGCCCGCCCGACGGGATGCGCGAGTCGGGGGCCCTCACCCCGCCCCCCGACGACGTCCGCTACGTCTCGGTGGTCTCCGCCGAGCTGCCGCCGAGCCGCACCGACGGCCGCACCTGGGACTCCGACGGCGCCCCCGACCTCTACGTGGTCATCACACGCGACGGGAGCGAGGTCTACCGCAGCCCCGTCGTGAGCGACTCCCTGCGACCCACGTGGTCCAACGCTGGCGAGAACCTCCGCACCCCCGCGGGGGCCCGGTGGCGCGTCGAGCTGTGGGACGAAGACGGCGTCGTCGATGACCCCGTGGGCTCGCAGGAGTTCGTGGGCGTGCCCTCCTCCGCGCTCGACGGCGGCGAGTGGGTGGTGCGCCTGCCCCGCAACGCCGTGGTGCGCCTGCGCGCGGCGCCGCCGGAGCCCCGCGTGGGCATGGGCGTCACCTACGAGGTCCACGAGGACTACCTCGGGGTGATCTCCGTGGTGCCGGGCTCCCCCGGCGCGCAGGCGGGGCTCGCCGAGGGCGACCGGGTGGTCTCCGTCGACGGTCACTCCGTGCAGTCGCTGGGCGAGCTCGGCGCTCGCCGGGCGATGGACCGCGCGTCGATGCGCGAGGTGACCCTGTGGTACCGCCGCGGCGAGGCGGCCCCGCGGGAGGCCCGCGTGCAGCCCGGGGCGGTCTACCCCGCGTCGTGACGGCGCGTCGACGCCCGACATCAGTCTCGTGAATCGTGGAGCGCGTTGAAGGATGAGAGCGAAGTTCAGTGCGGCGGTCGTGGGGTGCCTGGCGTTCGCGCCGGGGCTGGCGGCGGCGCAGACCGTGGGCGTCGACACCTCCGTCGACGCGCAGACCCTCTGGCCCGCGGGCGGCCCCACGGAGCACCTCGCCCTGCGGAACACCACGGTGTCGCCGAGCGGCGGCGTGGGCTTCTCGCTCTTCGCCCACTTCATGCGCCAGCCCCTGGTGCTCACCCCCACC
>JAEYZO010000587.1 GCA_023428035.1 Pseudomonadota bacterium
GTGTCCATCGCCACCGGGGCATCGACTGGCAGGCTCGCTTCGACGGTCGCGTCGGCGATCACGATGCCCGCGTCGAGCACGGCGATCCCGCCGTCGTCCGCCGCGTCGACGACCATCACGGGCACCGTGTCGGCAGGCGCGTCCGCCGCGCCGCGGTCCGTCGTCGACGCGGGGCCAGCGTCTCGCGCTCCCGCGTCTCGTACGAACACCTCGTCGTCGCTGATGGGCAGGGAGCCCGCGTCCTCATCGAGGGCGGGGGCCGGCACGGCGCCGCACCCGACGAGGACAGCACACGCGAGCAGCGACCAACGCAAGCGACGGCGCATAGAAGTCTCCTGCGCCCCGGGCGCGAGGGAGAACCCTACACCTCGCCCATCACGCGCGATACCCCGACCGCCCGCGTCACACCGAGATCGCGCCCTTGCGGAACTCGCTCGACGCGATCTTCACGTTCACCACCGCGGGCTGACCGCGGGTGTCCGCCGCCTCGAAGGCCCGGTCGAGCGCCGGCCCGAGCCCCGCCGTGGTCTCGACCCACTCGCCGTGGCACCCGAGCGCCCTCGCGACCTCTTCGTAGCGCGTGTACGCGAGGCCCGTCGCCACCGCGCGCTCCTCGCCGAAGAACTCCACCTGCCCGCGGCGGATCTGCGTCCACGCCGCGTCGTTGCCGATGAGGCAGACCACGGCGATGCCCTGCCGCGCCATCGCCTCGAGCTCCATCGCGTGCAGCCCGAAGGCCCCGTCGCCGTAGACCACCACCACCCGGCTCTTCGGCCGAGCCAGCTTCGCCGCCATCGCGTAGCCCGGGCCCACGCCCAGCGTGCCCAGCGGACCCGGGTCCATCCACAGCCCCGGCCGCCGCACGCGCAAGACGTACGCGGCGGTCGCCACGAAATCTCCGCCGTCGCCGATCACCAGGGTGTCGTCGTCGACGTAACGGTCGAGCTCCTTGCACACCCGCAGAGGGTTCGGCGGGTCGCTCTCGACCTCCATCTCCTTCGCCATCTTCGCGCGCGACTTGTCCTCCGCCGCGCGGATGCCCGCGAGCCAGCCCGAGCGGTCAGGCTGTGACTTCGACAACGCCTCGGCGATGGCGCGCAGCGCGAGCCCCGTGTCGGCCACGAGCCCCACCTCGACCCCGCGGTTGTGCCCGATGGTCGTCGCGTCGCGGTCGACCTTGATGACCTTCGTGTCCTTCCCCCAGGTGGGCTCGCGGCCGTAGTCGACGCGGAAGTCGAAGGGCGTTCCGCACATCAGCACCACGTCGGCCGAGGCCAGCGCCGCGCGTCGCGAGCGGCTGAAGCCGCAGGGGTGGTCGAGCGGAAGCGCCCCGCGGGCCATGCCGTTCACGAAGGTCGGCATGGGCGCGCGCTCCAACAGGTCGAGGAGCGCCCGCTGGTCACGGGCCCAGTGGAGCTGGCTCCCGACGATGAGCGCGGGGCGCTCGGCCTTGTCGAGCATCTCGACGGCGCGCGCGAGCTCCGTCGGGTCGGGCGCGGGCTGCGCGAGGGTGCGGCTCGTCGTCGGGTCGGCCCAGTCTTCGACGTCGGCGAAGCCCATGAGCACGTCGAGGGGCATCTCGAGGTACACCGGCCCGGGCACGCCCGACATCGCCACGCGAAAGGCCGTGCTCACGTACTCGGGGAGGCGGTCGGTCTGCAGCACCCGGTACGAGGCCTTGGTGACGCTCTTCACCAGGTCGATGTGGTTCATGTCCTGGAGCGATCCGCGGTCGGTGAGGATCGCCGGCCCCGCGCCGCCGATGCACACCAGCGGCACCCCCGCGCGCTGCGCGTTGGCGAGGCCCGTCACCACGTCGGTCACGCCCGGGCCCGCGGTGACGGCGCACACCCCGGGCTGCCCCGTGACCCGCGCCCAGCCGTCGGCCGCGTGACCCGCCGTCTGCTCGTGGCGCACGTCGACGACCCTGATGCCCACGTCGAGGCAGCCGTCGTAGATGTTCTGGATGTGCCCTCCGCAGAGGGTGAAGAGGTGCGAGACGCCCTCTCGCTTCAGGGCCTCGGCCACCAGACGTCCACCGTGAGCCATCATCGCGGGTACCTCCGTGCGTGAGCCCTTCGCGGGCGGCGCGCACGGTACACGACGCGCGGAGTTCCGTGGGACGGGCTTCGCGTGGCCTCGGTCGTGCTTGACGCGTCGCGTCGGGGGCACTAACCACTGAATCGCCATTCAGCCGCGCGCGGTGGTCGCCGCGCGGGCAGTCACACCGCACCGCTTTCTGGAGGACACCCGTGTCGCAGGCGATCAACCGCTACAAGGCCGACCTTCGCGAGGTCCAGTTCGTACTGTTCGAGCAGTTCAAGCTCGGCGAGGTGCTGGGCGAGGAGCCCTTCGCGCACTGGGGCGAGGAGGAGGTGAAGGAGACGCTCAAGGGCGTGTACCGCTTCGCGACCGAGGTGCTCGGCCCGCTGAACGGGGTGGGAGACCAGGGCTGCAAGGTGGTCGACGGTCGGGTGGTGACGCCGCCGGGCTTCAAAGAGGCGTGGAAGGCCCTCTACGAGCAGGGGTGGAAGGGCCTCGGGGCCCCGGTGGACGTCGGCGGGTCCGGCGCGCCCCACGCGGTGGTGGCGATGGCCGAGGAGCTGCTGTCGGGCTCCAACTGCGCGTTCAACATGTACCCGGGGCTGTCGTTCGGGGCGGCGGAGCTGATCTGGCAGTGCGCCACGGAGGAGCAGCGCGCGCGCTACGCCGAGAAGATGTTCAACGGCACCTGGGGCGGCACGATGTGCCTCACGGAGCCCCACGCGGGCAGCGACGTCGGGATGGCGCGCTCGGGCGCGACGAAGAACGCCGACGGCACGTACTCCATCCGCGGGACGAAGATCTTCATCTCGTCGGGCGACCAGGACATCACCGACAACGTGGTGCACCTGGTGCTGGCGCGGGTCGACGGCGCGCCCGAGGGCACGCGGGGGCTCTCGCTCTTCATCGTGCCGAAGGTGAGGGTGAACGCCGACGGCTCGCTCGGTGAGGACAACGACGTGAAGGTGGCCTCCATCGAGCACAAGATGGGGATCAACGGCTCGTCGACCTGCGTCTTGAACTTCGGCGAAGACGGCAGGTGCCAGGGGGAGCTGGTGGGCGGGGTCGAGAACGTCGGCATGAGCCAGATGTTCAAGATGATGAACGGCGCGCGCATCGCGGTGGGCATCCAGGGCCTCGCGCTGGCGAGCACGGCCTACCTCAACGCGCTCGAGTACGCGAAGGACAGGAAGCAGGGCGCCAGCATCACCCGCTGGAAGGACCCGACGGCCCCCCGCGCGGCGATCATCGAGCACGCCGACGTGCGCCGGATGCTCCTGGAGATGAAGGCCAAGGTCGAGGGCATCCGCGCGCTGATCGTGAAGCTCGCGTCGCACGTCGACCGGGCGCACTCGACGAAGGGCGTCGACGACGAGCAGCACGCGTACCACATGGGTCAGGTCGAGCTGCTCACCCCCATCGTGAAGGCCTACGCGTCGGATCAGGCCTTCCGCGTGTGCGAGATGGCCATCCAGACCTACGGCGGCGCGGGCTACACCAAGGACTACCCGGTGGAGCAGTACTGCCGCGACGCCAAGATCTTCTCGATCTACGAGGGCACCAACCACATCCAGTCGATGGACCTCGTGGGGAGGAAGCTCGGGCAGAACGGGGGCGCGCACACGCAGCAGCTCCAGAGCGACATCGCGGCCTTCGTGGGCGCGAACAGCGACCACCCGACGCTGGGCCCGGGGGTGAAGGTGCTGGGAGAGGCGCTCGAGGCGCTGGGCGGGTCGGTGATGCGGCTGCTCGGGTGGTTCCAGAGCGGGCAGATCCAGATGGTGCCGCTGGTGTCGACGCGCTTCCTCGAGATGCTCTCGGAGGTCGTGGTGGGCTGGCTTCTCCTCGACGCGGCGAAGATCGCGGAGGACGCGCTGCCCAACGTGGCCGAGGGCCACCCCGACCGGGCCTTCTACGAGGGCAAGCGCCACGCGGCGCTCTTCTACGCTCGCAACATCCTGCCGGGCGTGGCGCACAAGGCGCAGATCCTCGCCGACGCCGACTCCAGCGCGCTCGACATCCCCGACGCGGCCTTCGCGACGGTGTGACGACCCTCCACCCCTCTGCCCCTCCTCCGTGACCGCTCAGGATTGACCTCATCT
>JAEYZO010000216.1 GCA_023428035.1 Pseudomonadota bacterium
CCGACGAGCTCGACGCCCTGCGCGAGCCCCTCGAGCGCGTCACCGCCGAGGAGCTCCCGGCGGTGAGGGTCGAGCCCGAGGGGGGCCGCGGGTGAGCCCGATCGAGCGCGAGGCTCACAACACGCGCGAGGCGCGCGCTAGCGACGCCCCGGTAGCCGCGCCGCCCGAGGCCCGGGTCGACATCCTCGTCGTCGACGACAACCGCAGCAACCTCCTCGCCGTCGAGGCCATGCTCGCCGACCTCGGGCAGAACCTGGTCTTCGCCCAGTCGGGCCGCGACGCGCTGCGCCACCTGCTAGAGCAGGACTTCGCGCTGGCCTTGCTCGACGTGCAGATGCCCGAGCTCGACGGCTTCGAGACCGCGAGGATCATCCGCACCCGCGAGCGCACGCGGCACATGCCGATCATCTTCCTCACGGCCTTCGGCAAGAGCGAAGAGAAGATCGCCCGGGGGTACGAGCTGGGCGCGGTGGATTTCCTCTTCAAGCCCCTGGTGCCCGAGGTGCTCAAGGCCAAGGTGCAGGCCTTCGTCGAGCTGTCTCGCAAGGGCGAGGAGATCAAGCGCCAGGCGCAGCTCCTGCGCGAGAGCGAGCAGCGCGAGCACGAGCGGCGCCTCGCCGAGGCCGCGCAGCGCTGGGAGTCCGAGCGGCTCCGAGAGGAGATGGCCCGGGAGCGGCGCAACGCCGAGACCCTCGCGGCCACGGTGGCCGAGCGCGAGCGCGCCGAGGTGGCCCTGCAGCGCAGCAACCAGCGGCTGCGCCTGCTCGCCGACGTCGCGAACCTACTGCTCCTGTCGGCGCGGCCCGAGGACGTCCTGGGCGGCATCTTCGAGCGCCTCGGGGCGCACCTCGGGCTCGAGAGCTTCGTCTGCTACCTCACCGACGACGACGGCGAGAGCTTTCGCCTCGGGCCGCACAACTTCGCCGACCCCGACGACATCGACCCCGAGCGAGGCGAGGGCTGCCCCCTGGCGCGCCACGTCGCCCTGGGCCGCGAGGCCGTCATCGGCGAGGGGGTGCAGTCGAGCGACTCGGCCCCGCTCCGCCTCGCCCGCGCCAGCGGCATGCGCGCCTGCGTCGCCGCGCCGCTGATCGCCCGCGACCGGCTGCTCGGCACGCTCTCGTTCTGCACCCGCGAGAGCGACGTGGTCGACGCCGACGCCGTGCCGATGCTCAACGCCGTCTGCGACCAGGTCGCCATGGCCGTCGAGCGCGCGCGGCTCATCGACGAGCTCTCGCAGCGCAACGTCGACCTCGCCGAGATGGGCCGCCGCAAGGACGAGTTCCTGGCGATCCTCGCGCACGAGCTCCGCAACCCGATGGCGCCCATCGTCAACGCGGTGCGCGTGCTGCGCACCCCCGCGGTCAGCCCCGAGGCCGCCTCGCGGTCGCGCGACGCCATCGACCGTCAGATCCACCACATGGTGCGCCTCGTCGACGACCTCCTCGACGTGGCGCGCATCACCTCGGGGAAGATCTCTCTGCGCCGCGAGCGCACGAGCCTCGCCGCGGTGGTCTCCGACGCGGTGCAGACCACGGCGCCCAGCGTCGAGCGCCGCGGGCAGCGCCTCTCGCTCTCGCTCCCCCCGGCGGAGGTCACGCTCTGGGCCGACCCGACGCGCATCGCGCAGGTGATCGCGAACCTCTTGAGCAACGCCTCGCGGTACTCCCCCGAGAGCTCGACCATCGCCCTGTCGTGCTCGCAGGAGGGCGACGAGGTCGTGGTGCGCGTGCGCGACCGCGGCGCGGGGATCGAGCCCGAGATGCTCGAACAGGTCTTCGAGCTCTTCGTGCAGGCGGGCCGTAAGGTGGGGCAGTCGCAGGGCGGCCTGGGCCTGGGCCTGAGCCTGGTGAAGAGCCTGGTGGAGCTGCACGGCGGCGTCGTCGAGGCGCGCAGCGAGGGGCTCGGGCGGGGCAGCGAGTTCGTGGTGCGGCTCCCCCTCTCGCTGGAGGGCGCGCCGACGGAGGAGCCGCCGCGGGAGCCCGAGACCGCGCCGTCGTTCCCCCCGGCGGAGGCGGCCTCGGGGCTGCGGGTGCTGGTGATCGACGACAACGCCGACGTGCGGGAGATCATGCGCGACTACCTCGAGCTGCGCGGCCACACGGTGGAGCTCGCGGAGGACGGTCAGTCGGGCATCGACGCGGCGCTGTCGCAGCGCCCGCAGGTCGCGCTGGTCGACATCGGCCTCCCTGGCCTCGACGGCTACGAGGTCGCGGCCGCGATCCGCGCGCGCGCGCCCGACCTGCCCATCCGCCTCATCGCCCTCACGGGCTTCGGCCGCCCCGAAGACCGCCGCCGCGCCATCGCCGCGGGCTTCGACGACCACCTGGTGAAGCCCGTCGACCCCGAGCAGGTGCACCAGCTCCTCGTCTCTCGCTGACCCCTCTCCCTCGCCCCGTCACCCCTGCACTCCCCAGGACCCACCGATGCGAAGCACCCCTACGCAGCGCCCCTCGAACGAGCTCGACACCCGCGAGCTCCTCGCCGTGCTCACCGCCTTCCGCAAGGGCGACTTCTCCGCGCGGCTCTCGCCGGAGTACACCGGCGTCGCGGCGAAGGTCGCCGACGCGCTCAACGAGTCGATCGAGCGCAACGAGCGGCTCACCGCTGAGCTCCGGCGCATCCACGGCGCGGTGGGGCGCGAGGGGCAGCTCAAGCGCCGGCTCTCCCTCGGCGAGGTCTCGGGGGGCTGGAGCGACAACGTCGACGCGGTGAACGCGCTCATCGGCGACCTGGTGCAGCCGATGTCCGAGGTGTCTCGGGTCATCGGCGCGGTGGCCAAGGGCGACCTCTCGCAGACGATGGCGATGGAGATCGAGGGCCGGCCGCTGAAGGGCGAGTTCCGCCGCACGGCGCAGCTCGTGAACACCATGGTCGACCAGCTCTCGTCCTTCGCGAGCGAGGTGACGCGCGTGGCGCGCGAGGTGGGCACCGAGGGCAAGCTGGGCGGGCAGGCCGAGGTCAAGGGCGTCTCGGGCACCTGGAAGGACCTCACCGACAGCGTGAATTCCATGGCGAGCAACCTCACCGCGCAGGTGAGGAACATCGCCGAGGTCACCACCGCCGTCGCCACGGGGGACCTCTCCAAGAAGATCACCGTCGACGTGAAGGGAGAGATCCTGGAGCTGAAGAACACCATCAACACGATGGTCGACCAGCTCTCGTCCTTCGCGAGCGAGGTGACGCGCGTCGCGCGCGACGTGGGCACCGAGGGGCGCCTCGGGGGTCAAGCCGACGTCCCCGGCGTCGCGGGGACGTGGAAGGACCTCACCGACAACGTGAACTCGATGGCCGGCAACCTCACCGGCCAGGTCCGCAACATCGCCGAGGTCGCGACCGCGGTCGCCAAGGGCGATTTGTCGAAGAAGATCACGGTGAACGTGTCGGGCGAAATCCTTCAGCTGAAGGAAACCCTGAACACGATGGTGGACCAGCTCAACCCCTTCGCCGGCGAAGTGACGCGCGTCGCCCGCGAGGTCGGCACCGACGGCAAGCTCGGCGGTCAGGCCGGCGTGCCCGGCGTCGCCGGCACCTGGAAAGACCTGACCGATTCCGTGAACTCGATGGCGGGCAACCTCACCGCCCAGGTCCGCAACATCGCCGAAGTCGCGACCGCGATCGCGGGCGGCGACCTGTCGCGCAAGATCACCGTGGACGTGCGCGGCGAGATCCTTCAGCTCAAGGACACGCTGAACACGATGGTCGACCAGCTCAACCGCTTCGCGGGCGAGGTGACGCGCGTGGCGCGCGAGGTCGGCACCGAAGGCCGCCTCGGCGGTCAGGCCAACGTGCCCGGCGTCGCCGGCACCTGGAAGGATCTCACCGACAACGTCAACTCGATGGCCGGCAATTTGACCGGCCAGGTCCGCAACATCGCCGAAGTCACCACCGCGGTGGCGAAGGGCGACCTGTCGAAGAAGATCACGGTCGACGTCAAGGGCGAGATTCTCGAACTGAAAAACACCGTCAACACGATGGTCGACCAGCTCAACGCTTTCGCCTCCGAAGTGACGCGCGTCGCCCGCGAGGTCGGCACCGAAGGCAAGCTCGGCGGCCAGGCCCAGGTGCCTGAAGTCGCCGGCACCTGGAAGGACCTCACCGAGAGCGTCAACTCGATGGCCTCCAACCTGACGGCGCAGGTCCGCAACATCGCCGCGGTGACCACGGCGGTCGCCAATGGCGACCTGTCGAAAAAGATCACGGTGGACGTCCGCGGCGAAATTCTCGAGCTGAAGGACACCATCAACACGATGGTCGACCAGCTCAACGCCTTCGCCGGCGAGGTCACCCGCGTGGCGCGCGAGGTCGGCACCGAAGGCAAATTGGGCGGCCAGGCCCAGGTGA
>JAEYZO010000597.1 GCA_023428035.1 Pseudomonadota bacterium
GCGCACCCGTCCTGGGCGTAGGTCGCCAACAAGGCCCGGAGCGCGCGGTGCTCCGGCGCCTCGGCCACCGACGCGAGCGCGAGGCGGGCGTGCTCGGCGTCTCCCGAGGCGAGCGCTGCCCGCAGCGCGACGACCTGCGCCTCGGGGAGAGACTGTGCCGCGAGGGCGTGGGTGAGGGCCCGCTCGCTCGCCCCCTGATCGAGCTCGATGCGCGCGGCGGAGAGGAGGGCCTCGGGCGTGCCCGACTGCACGTACAGCTCGAGCGCCTCGTCGTCGCGCCCGAGCGCCGAGGCGAGCGCCGCGCGGACCCGCAGCGCCTGTTGAGGGGTCAGGTCGGCCTGCGCGAGCGCCCTCCGGGCGCCCTCGAGAGCCAGGGGGCGGTCGTCGACCCGCTCGACGCGCGCCAGCAGCGCTTCGACCCGGGCGCCCTCTGGCAACGAGCGGATCGTCGCGGCGCTGAGCCATTCACCGCCGAGCGCCGCGTCGAGCTCCGAGGGGGCCACGAGGCGGCTCGGGTCGACGTGGGCCAGCTCGAACTCCAACAAGGGGCGGTCGTCGGAGATCAGCGCCGCGCCCCGAGAGAGGCGCTCAGCGCCCGCGTCGTCGAACTCGACGACGGACATGAACCGCGGGAGGGAGTCCAGGCCCACCGCGCCGAGCTGCTCGCGGAAGTGGGGCGTGCCGATGCGCGCCGCGGCCCCGTCCCAACGCAGCGGCGACGCAGACGCGCACAGCACCAGCCCGCTCCGCTCGCCCAGGAGGCCCAGCACGTGGGGGAACTCCGACCGCAGCGTCGCCACGATCGCGCGCACGTGGCGAGGCTCGATGCGAAAGAGGTTGACCCACAGCGAGAACACCCCCCCCTCGCGCAGGGCGCGGCGCACGTCGGCGAAGAACTCCCGCGTGTAGAGCGCGCTCGAGCCGGCGAGCCACGGGTGCGACGGCTGCGACACGACCGCGTCGAGGGAGTGGTCGTCCGCGAGGACGAGGCGCATGCGCGCGTCGTCGACCCGCAGCCGCGCCCGCGGGTCGTCGAGGGGGAACCGTCGCCCCCGCGCGCGGTGCAGGACGCGAGCGGCCTCTACGACGGCCTCTTCGAGCTCGACCGCCTCGACGCGCTCCCAGGGCGCCGACAGGAGCACCGAGGTCGAGTGCCCCGCGCCGAGGCCCACCACCATCGAGCTCCCCAGGCGCTCGGAGAAGAGCGTCGGCGCGGCTCCGAGGAGCACGAGGACCGCGTTGTACCCGAGCGCCGAGCGGTTGAAGCCCGACTCCTTACGGCCGTCGTTGAACAGCATCAGGCTGCGGTCGGTGCGCACCACGGTCACGGTGGTGTTGCGCCCCTCACGGAGGTAGAGCAGGCCCTCGCTCCAGCGTGGGCCGGGGCCCTCGACGATCGCCCGCGGCGGGTCGGAGCGCCCCCCGAGCAGGAACGGCAGGGCGACCGAGGGGCGCCGCGCGAGCGCGGCGGCGGCGAAGACCAGGGGCAGCGCGAAGGCCGCGCCTCGGGCCGCCGGCGACGCTTGCGCCGACCGCAGGGCGAGCGCGCCGG
The DNA here is from genome assembly GCA_023428035.1 of Pseudomonadota bacterium. Lineage (GTDB taxonomy): Bacteria > Myxococcota_A > Polyangia > Polyangiales > JAEYZO01. Next base: position 1,553 of record JAEYZO010000597.1, read on the forward strand.
TGAACGCGTGCACGAGCAGGAGGAGGACCGCCGAGCCGTCGACCCCCAGGCTGGGAATGACGACGAGCGCCATCGCGAGCGATCCGCCGAGGCCCCCGACGGTGTTGGCCGCGAGCACCTCACCCGAGACCCGATCACCGCGCCCCGCCTCCTCACACGCGATGTCCCACGCGAGCGGCACCGCGGCGCCGGTCGCCAGCGTGAGCGGGAGGAGCAGCAACATCGCCAGCGCCAGCATCTCCGCCGCGCCCGCCGGGGTCACCACCGCCCTGCCCGCGAGGAGGCCCGCGAGGCGAGGCGCATGCGGCGCCGCCGAGAGCGCCCACAGCGTCGCCACCGCCGCGCAGAGCTGCGTCGCCGCGAGCGCGGCGAGCGCGTTCGGGATCACCCGTCGCCACGCGCGCGCGAGGGCCCCGCCCAGGGCGATGCCCGCGAGGTAGCAGGTGAGCATGGCGGCGAAGGCCTGCGTGGTGCCCTCGAAGATGATGCGCAGCACGCGGGTCCACACGACCTCTCCCGCGAGCGCGGAGAAGCCGGTGACCGCTGCCAGAGCGACCACCCTGCCCGAGGGGCCGCGCGTCAGTGTGTCCGCGGCTCCACGCGGCTCCGGCGCGGCCTCGCCGCGCGCCCCCACCAGCGCGGCGGCGACGACGTTGCAGAGGGCGGCGATCAACACCGACCGTCGGGTGCCGAAGGACGGGAGGAGCCAGAACCCCGAGACCGCCGCGCCGAGCAGCGCCCCGACGGTGTTGGAGACGTAGAGCCTCGTCGCGCTGCCGCTCCAGGCGGAGTGGTCCCGCGCTACGAGCGACACGAGCACGGGCAAGGTCGCCCCCATGAGGGTCGTCGGCGGGACCAGCACCACGAGGGCCAGCAGCAGCTCGACCGCGCGGAGCGCCCCCGCGGAGGGGTCAGGGCCCAGCGCGCGGAGCACCCCGTGCAACGAGGGGATCAACGCCAGGGAGGCCGCGGCGTAGAGCGCGATGCCCAGCTCGAGCGCCGCGTAGACGCGCTGAAGGGGCCACGAGCGCGTGACGAGCCTCGCGCCGAAGACCCCTCCGAGGGCGAGCCCCGCGAAGAAGGCTCCGATGACCGTCGCGACGGCGAGGTCGCTCACCCCGAAGACCCGCTGACACAGTCGAGCCCACGATGACTCGTAGACGAGCGCCGCGGCGCCAGAGAGGACCATCGCCAGGCTGCACCGGACCCAGGAGGCGAGCGTCCGCATCGCCCGGACCTTACGCCGTCCCCAAGCGCGGCGTGAAGGCGCGAACCACGGAGCGCCGCGAGGCGACGAGCCCTTGACACCCCGCGCGCTGGCGTGTGCCCTCACGGCGCCCCATGAGCGCTCCTGACCACGACCCCGACGAGAGCACGGGCGACGTCGCGACCCCGAGCGCCTCGGTTCCGCCGGCTCCCTCGGGCGCCGTCCCGTACATGGCGACGGTGGCCTTTCCCGCGGGGGAGGTCGCGCCCGTCGCGACGCCCTCGCCCGTCGGCTACGTCGACCCCGGCAC
>JAEYZO010000869.1 GCA_023428035.1 Pseudomonadota bacterium
GCGGCGGCCACGTTCCGGGCTCGCGCAACCTCGACTGGCGTGGGCTCTTCGACGAGGGCGGCCGGGTGGTGAGCGCCGCGCGGCTGCAGCGCGCGCTCGAGACGCTCGGGGTCGACCCCCGCGACGAGATCGTTGTGTGCTGCACCTGCGGGGTCCGCAGCGCGATGGCCGCCGCCGTGATGGCCGCCCGGGGCGTCGCCCGGGTGCGCAACTACGACGCCTCCCTCGCGGAGTGGTCGGCCGACCCGTCACTCCCTCTGGAGCTGTGACCTCGCCACGAACCGACCGCGGAGACCTGCGCGTCCCCCGCGGCGCGCGGTGCCCGAACTGCGGCGACGCGCTCGGCCCCGGGGTGCTCCGCTGCCCCCGCGACGGCGCGCTCATCAACGACCACTTCGACCCGCTGGTGGGGGCCACCCTCGCGGGCCGCTTCAGGCTGATCGCGAGGCTCGGCCGCGGGGGGATGTCCTCGGTCTACCTCGCGCGGCACACCGTCATCGACCGCCTCGGCGCGGTGAAGGTCCTCCGGCAGGACCTCTCCGGCGACCCCGTGCACCGCGACCGCTTCCTGCGCGAGGCGCGCGCGGTCAACCGCATCCAGCACGAGAACATCGTCGACATCACCGACTACGGCGAAACCTCCGACGGGGTGGTCTTCCTGGTGATGGAGTACCTCCCAGGCGACTCGCTCCTCTCGGTGATCGCGCGGGGGCCGCTGTCGCTCCGCCGGGCCCTCGACATCGCGCGGCAGATCGCGTCGGGCCTGGGCCGCGCGCACCAGGCGTCGGTGATCCACCGCGACCTGAAGCCCGACAACGTGGTGCTGATCCCCCGCGACGACCGCGGCGAGTTGGTGAAGGTGCTGGATTTCGGCATCGCGAAGCTCCTCGATCAGCCGGCCCTCACGCTCAACCACAAGGTCTTCGGCACGCCGGGGTACATCGCGCCGGAGTACGCCACGGGGGGCGCCATCACGCCGCGCACGGACCTGTACTCCCTCGGGGTGGTGCTCTACGAGATGGTCACCGGCGCGCTGCCCTTCGACGTCGAGCACGTCGGGGAGCTGCTGGTGAAGCACGTGCTCGAGCCGCCCGTGCCGCCGAGGAAGCGGGTGGCATCGCTCCCGCCCCCGGTCGACGCGCTGATCCTGCGCTGCCTCGCGAAGGACCCGAACGAGCGGCACCGCGACGCCTACCACTTCATCGAGGACATCGACCGCCTGGCCCGCGACCTCCGCGGAGACCCCCTGGCCGACGCGGTGCTCGGCCCGCCGCGCCCGTCGATCGTGCTCGGGGGCTCCCGCGGCATCCACGTCGAGGGCCTGGGCGACCGCGAGGCCGAGGAGTCGCCCACGACGCTCCGGCCCGTGCTCCGGTCCATCCACGAGGAGGAGACCGAGCGGGGCCCCGCGCGCGTCGAGGCCCCCGCGGTGAAAGAGGAGCCTACGCCGGTCGACGGCCTGCCCGTGCACGGGGGCGTGCTCGACCTGCCGAGCCCGTCACGGATGAGCACCCCGCTGTTGCCGGCGGCGTGGAGGGAGTTCCTCTCGGCGCTGCTCGGCCGGCTAGGGGAGCGGTACTGGGGCTCGCTGCCCCCGGCCGTGGGCGCGTGCGTCGAGAGGATGGAGGCGCTCGTGGCGGAGCTGGCCGAGCGCGCGGTGGGGGCCGACATCACCAGCGCGAGGATCCTCGGGCTCGAGGTCCGAGGGCGGGAGTTCAGGAGCACCATCGGCCAGGCGATGGACGCGCTCGCGGCCGACCTCTCGCTGCGCCAGCGACGTCGCGACGAGGCCAGCGCCCGGCGAGACGAGCTGGGCCGCCGCCGCGAAGAGGCCCTCGCGGGCGTGCTGCACGGCGACCCCGACGCGCAGGGCGAGGCCGACGCGCGGCTCTGGGAGCTCGCGGCCTGCGAAGAGCTCCTCCGCGACGAGGTGCGGGCCTGCGAAGACGTGGAGTACCAGCTCGGCCACCTGGGCCAGCAGCTCGAGGAGATGAACGTAGCCCTCGAGTCCGAGCAGCTAGGGCTCCAGCGCGAGGTCGAGGCCGGCGTGGGGGCCATCCTCGAGGTCGACGCCTCGCTCCGTCGCGAGGTCGAGCTCCTCGACGCCCTCACGAGCACCGCGGTGAAGCATTGAAGCTCCGGCGGCTGTTTTGTTACGGTGCGCGCGTGGCGAAGTCACCGTCGCTCTCGAAGCCCGCGTCGCCGCTCGCGCGCGCCGCGCTCTGCCTCGGCCTCGGCCTCGGCCCCTCGGCCGCCATCGCTCAACCCCGGCGGCCCCCGACGCGCCCCACCCAGGCCGCGGGCGACCAGTCGCTCCAGGCCGCGCGGCAGGCCTACTCCGAGGGCACCGAGCACTTCAACATGGGTCGCTACGCCGAGGCGCTGGAGTCCTTCCAGCGGGCGTACGCCCTCCGCGCGAACCCGGTGGTGCAGCGACCCCTCGCCGAGTGCCACGAGCGGCTCGACCACATCGCCGAGGCGATCGCGGGCTTCGAGGCCTACCTCGCGGGGGTGCCCAACGCGCCCGACCGCGCGGCCGTAGAGGCTCGCTTGACCGCGCTCCGTCAGCGCCCGGGGCGGGTGGCGGTGAGCTCCACGCCGCCGGGCGCCCTGATCGTCGTCGACGGCAACGCCACCACCGACCGCACGCCGGCCGAGGTGTCGGTCGCGCCGGGCACCCACAGGATCACGCTCCGCGCCGAGAGCTTCGACGCGACCGAGCAGACCGTCGAGGTGAGCCCGGGCGCGCGCGCCGAGGTCACCGTGGCCCTGGCGGCCCGATCACCGGAGCCCGCGCCCACGCAGATCGCTGAGCCGACCCCCACCCCAGTCTCTTAAAAACATCTGACCCTGCCGACGATCGCATAAGTGTAGAT
>JAEYZO010000747.1 GCA_023428035.1 Pseudomonadota bacterium
GCGTAGGCGTCAAGGCAGGCGCTCGATGTCGCCGGAGGCGCAGCCCGCGGGGGCGACGAGGGGGTTGCAGCGAGAGGGCGTCCCGCCCGGGATGCGCGCGCCCACGCCGCCGTCGTTCAGCGCGCCGGGGAAGTCCGTGGAGATCACCTGCGCCCCGGAGTCGAGCGCGGCCTGGTGCTCCGCGGGGTCGAGGGGGTTCGAGCCCGCGGTCCAGGTGAACACCCGCACGATGTAGCCCGCGCGCACCGCGGCGGGGACGTCCATCGAGCGGGGGTTGTTGAGCACGAGGTAGGCGGCGAAGGGGTCTCCCGCCCGGGCGTCGATGAAGGCGAGGCGGCCGTTCAGGTCGCGGCCCCCGTGGGTGTAGACGCGCTGCACGTTGTCGGTGCGGTCGATGACGAAGAGCACGCGCCCGCGGGTCGCGCCGAGGGTGGGCCAGCCGCGGTCGCGCAGCGCCTCGGGGAGCGTCGGGGACGTCCCCCGCACCTCGTCGGGGGTGATGACCAGCTCTCGGGGGAAGACCGAGAGGATCTCAGACTCCATCGCCGTGAGGCGGGTCTCGGCGGTGGCGTCGTCCCAGGCGTCCTTGGGCTCGATATGGATGAAGAGGGGGTGGTGAGCGGAGTGAGCGTCGCTCCAACGACGCACGAGGCCCAGGCAGTCGGTGAAGAGGTCGCAGCTCGACCGCGGGTCGAGGATCGGCAGGTGGAACACCCTGAAGCGCCCGCAGCGCGCGTCCCACCGGATGTCGAGCTCCAGGCCCCGAACGCCCTGCTCGTCGAGCTGCGTGTCCAGGGGCGCGTGCTCGTAGTCCCAGTCGGGGCCGATTCGCTCCGGGCGCAGGTGGTAGCTGTTGTGCGTCGCGAGCGACTGGAGGTGGTTCATCCGAAGCGTCGCGTCCATGGGGAGCGTGGGCGGGGTGGAGGTCCGCGGCGCGGGTTGGCCCAGGGGCGCGGGGCACGAGGGCCCGCTGTCGACGGGAGGCTCGACGACGTCGACCGGCGAGGCGTCGACGTCGGGCGTCGCGTCGGGGGCGTCGGTTACGCTGGCGTCAGCGGGGGTTGAGGGCTCCGAGGAGCACGCGCCCGTCACCCAGAGCGACGCGAGGAGGACGTGACGATGAAGCATCGCCGCCGAGACTACAGCGGACGGCCCCGGACCATCACTGGTCCGAGGCCGCGCTGCGTCTTCAGCGGGTCACGCGCGGGACGTCACTTGCTGAACTTGTAGTCCTCGCCCGAGTAACGGCCCTGGCCCTCGTCGTCGTCGATGAGCTGGCGCTCGCGGTTCGGGTCGAGCTCCTGGCGACCCTGCGCCTTGCCCTGCTGCTGGGCGGTGCCGCGGTCCTTCGAGAAGCCCTGGCCCTGCTGGCCCTGCTGCTTGCGGTTGGGGTCCCCCTGGACGCGGTCGCGCTTCGACGGGTGCACCTGCCCGCCCTGCTGCTGACCCGTCGACTGCTGCTTCGACGACTGGCGCTGCTTGTCGCCCTCCATCGTCGACCCTGCACGTTCGCCCTGGAGCTGCTTGTCGCGGGGGTTGATGTTCTGAGGCATGACCTTTCTCTCCTTTCCGGCGTACGTCGCCGTAGCCCCGTCGCTCTGGCCGTCGCTCTTCCCACGGGGACGCCGTCTTCAGGCGCCAGTCGCGGGTCGCGGACTCACTCAGGGGCTCACCGACATTGCGCACCCACACGCACACCCGCAAGGCGGTCGCATCTCCTGACTCTGGGAGGGCCACACGCTCCCGAGGCCATCCGCGATACCTACCGAGGCCATGCCCCCATGCCCTCCTTGGCCATGCCCCCATGCCCTCCTTGGCCATGCCCCTATGCCCTCCTTGGCCATGCCCCTATGCCCATCGAGGGTCTGTGCGAAGCCCTCCGAGCCCTTGCGCCAAGGGTGACCTGCTCTCGCGGGGCTCGCGCTACGGCGTTTCGTGCTCTGGAGCAGCGTCCGTCGCCGGGGTCCCATGGCTCCACCGCACGGGTCGCGGCCCGACGGGTGCAGAGTCGAAGACCGTCGCGAACGGCGGCCCCGACCTGCCGGAGCGACGACGCGAGCGCGGTGTCAGCGTGAGCCAAGAAAGAAGCGAAGAACCACCACGCGTGTCAGCTCCCGCCGCCTGAACCGAGCCACCGAGCCTGCGCCGACCTCGCAGCTCTTTCGCTCGCTCCTTCTGGCCGCCCTCGCCGCCGAGGGGTGCTCCGACGTGGTGAACCCGACCCCCGACGCGGCCACGCCCGACGCGGCCACGCCCGACGCGACGCCGAACGACATCGCGACGCCTGACGTGGGCGCGCCCGACGTTCCGGCGCCGATGGACGCGTCTGTGCCCCTCCTCGACGCCTGCCCCGCCGCGCAGTCGGTCTTCACGCTCGACGGGCAGATCGACGCGCTTCGGAGCGCTGGAGGCTTCGACTTCCTCGAGCTGCGCGTTTTCGAAGCGACCCTGTGGGACGGCGGCCTCGACCCCGCCGGGATGTGGCGAACCTCGGCGACCTCGGGCGCGCGCTGCGCGACGGTGACGCCCGTGAACGCGTGCGAGTCGGCCTACGCGGCGGTCGCCGACAGCCCCGGCTACGGAGGAGGCCCCGACGGCCGCTGGATCTTGAAGTACACCCGCGGCGACGAGGTCGGCGCGATCCGCGTCGCCGACGACCTCCGTCGCCTGTACGCGCCCATCGATACGGTCACCGCGGCGGTGTTTGCGGCCACTGCGGGGACCACCTTGACCGTTCCCTGTATCGGCTCCGCGCGACGGCTCCCCTCGGGAGGGTGGGAGGTCTACGCCACGCGGCGGTCCTGCCGATCGGGGCAGATGTGGTTCGGGCGCGTGAACGTCGCGGTCGCGCGCGACGGCACAACCTCGGCGAACTTCCTCGAAGAGGTCATGGAGGGCTACTGCCCCGTCCCCGGACGTCGCCCCGACGGGTTGCGCGCCGCTCGCCCTGACGCGCCCGACGCCGTGGGCCTCTGGCTCGCGCGCGCGGCGCACATGG
>JAEYZO010000895.1 GCA_023428035.1 Pseudomonadota bacterium
GGCGCCGGCCTCGCGGGGCCCGCGGGGGCCGGGCGAGAGCACGACGTGGGAGGGCCCGAGGGCGAGGAGCTCCGGGGCGGAGTGGGCGTCGGCCGCGACGACGCGGAGGTCGAGGCCGTCGCCCGCGGCGACGCGGAGGAGCTGCGCGAGGTTGAAGGTGAAGGAGTCGTAGTTGTCCACCAGGAGGATCACGGCGGCTGCGCCTCGCGGTGGTGAGGGAGGGCTCAGCGCGGCGGGGGCATCGGGATGATGCGCACGCGGCGCTCCTCGCCCTCGCCCTCGCTCTCCGTCGCCACGCCCGGAAAGCGCGCGAGGGCCATGTGCACCACCCTGCGCTCGCGGGGAGGGAGGGGCTCCATCACGATCACCTTGCCCTCCTCGACGGCGCGGCGGCCGAGCTGCTGGGCGCGGTCGGTGAGGGTGCGCTCGCGCTCCTCGCGCCAGCCCGCGGCGTCGACGATGAGCCCCGCGCGCTCTCCGGCCATGGCCTTCGAGGCCACGCGGTTGGCGAGGAGCTGCAGGGCGTCGAGGGTCTCGCCGCGCTTGCCCACGACGCGCTGGGCGTCGCGGCCGGTGAGCTCGACCACGGTGTCGTCGCCGAGGGTGTGCACCCTCACGTCGGCCTCGAAGTCCATGAGCTCGAGGGTCTCGCGGAGGAAGGTCGTCGCGGCGCGCACTGCCTCGGGGTCGACGGGCTGGCGGTCTCGGGGGGTGCGCTCAGACACTGGTGCCTCCCGCGGCGCGCACGACGATGCCCGAGCCTCCGTCGTCGCCGCCGCTCTTCATCTGGTCCATCTGCTTCTTGGTCCACCACTGCTGGGCGATGCCCAGGCAAGAGTTCACGAGCATGTACAGGGCGAGCCCCGCGGGGAGGAAGAGCGAGATCCCGGTCAGGAAGATCGGGAAGAAGTAGGTCATCATCTTCGCCTGCGCGGGGTCCATCCCCTGCGGCGGCATGAGCTTCTGCTGCAGGAACATCACCCCGCCCAGGATCAACGGCAGCACGTAGTACGGGTCCGGCGCCGAGAGGTCCCGCAGCCAGCCCGCGAAGGGCGCGTGGAAGAGCTCCACCGAGGTCTGGAGCGTGGTGTAGAGCGCCCACCAGATCGGGAGCTGCGCGAGCTGCGGGAGGCACCCCGACACGGGGTTGACCCCGTGCTTCTTGTACAGCTCCATCGTCGCGAGGGTCTTGGCCTCGGGGTTGTCCTTCAGCCGCTCGTTGATCTCGTCGAGCTCGGGCTTGAGCTTCTGCATCGCGACCATCGACTTCATGCTCCGCGTGAGCAGCGGGAGCAGCGCGAGCCGCACGGTCAGCGTCAGCACGATGATCGCGACGCCCCAATTGTGCACGATGGAGTACAAGAATCGCAGGTAGCGCATGAGCTGCCGCGCGATGAGCGCGAAGAAGCCCAGGTTCACGGTCTCTTCGAGGCGCCCGTCGCTGGTGGCCTGGCGCAGCGAGGCCGTGTCCTTCGGGCCGAAGTAGGCCGTGGCCATGAAGCTCACGCTCTCGCCCGGCCCGATGGGGGCGCGCTCCCACCCGAGGCTGCCCGCGTAGATCGACCCGACGGCCTCTCCGCCCGTGGTGGCCGCGCGGTCCTCGGCCCACATCCGGCAGCGCGCCTCGGTGTTGCCCCGGGGCACCACAGCGGTCGCGAAGTAGAGGTTGTTGAGCGCCACGAAGCCCGCGGCCCCGGCGAGCGCGTTCGACGCGGAGCGCTTCTCGAGGTCGTCGCGGCTCTCCCGCTCGAGCTTGTCGCCCACCCTGCACAGCCCCTCGGCGGCCTGCCACGGCCGCTGAAAGAACTTGCCGCTCTCGTCGGCCCGAGTGACCCAGTGGTAGAGCGGCATGCGGTACTCGACGGTGCCCGCCGCGCCGCGGTTGGTCACGCGGGTCTCGACGTCGACGGTGAAGGGCCGCACCGCGCGGTAGGTGCGAACCACCTCGACGTCGTCGCCCGACCAGCTGAGTTCGACGGTGTGGTCGTTCACCGAGCGGCCTTCGAAATCGACGAAGGCCGGGGTCGCGCGGGCGTCCCCGCGGCGCAGGTTCAGGTCGAGGCGCAGGGGGAGGAGCTCTTCGCGCCACGTAGAGACCAGGTTGATGCGGCGGTCAGGGTCGGGGCGGCCCGTGCGCTCGTCGCGCTGCGGCTCGGCGTAGGAGTACTGCGCGCCCGCGAGGCGCGCCCCGCGCACGGCGCCGGAGCGGGAGGTCACCTCGAGCACCAGCCGCGCGTCGGAGGGGCCCGACGGGGTGCTGAGGGTGAAGGTCTGCTCGGGGCGGCGGCCGGTCTCGGGGGGCGGGGCCTCGACCTGCTGGTTGAAGCTCGGAGGGCGCCCGGGCTTCGGCTTGAGGAAGAAGAAATAGACCAGCGCCGCGCCGGCGATGGCGAAGACGAGGGTGCGCAGGGTGCTGCTGTTCATCGGGGGGCGACCTCGACGGCGTTGGGGGGCGGCGGCGGCGGATCATAGCCACCAGGGTGAAAAGGGTGGCAGCGCAGCAACCGACGCAGGGTCAGCCATGATCCCCGGAGCGCGCCGTGGTGCTCGATGCAGCTCGAGGCGTAGCGCGAGCACGAGGGCTCGAAGCGGCAGACCGGGCCCATGAGGGGAGAGAGCGTGGCGCGGTAGGCGCGGAGCAGGAGGAGTAATAGAGACTTCATCGCCGTGGCCTCTCAGCGCGGTGCCCCGTCGGGGGGTGAGGGCTTGCGCGAAGGCCCGCGGCGGCGGGCCAGCGCGGAGAGGACCTCGGCGCGGAGCTCGGTCGTGGCGACCGCCCCGGCGCCGTCGCGGGCGATGACCACGACGTCGTGGCCGGCGGGGAAGAGCTCGCGGTGGAGGCGGAACACCTCGCGGAGGCAGCGGCGGATCGCGTTGCGGCGCACTGCGTTGCCGACCTTTCGGGAGGTGACCAGGCCCAGCCGGGCAGGGCCCTCGCCGCGGTCGCGGAGGACGATGACGAGGTGCGCGCTGTGGACCCGGCGGCCCTGGCGCTGCGCGGTGAGGAAGTCTTCACGGCGCAGCAGGCGGAGGGACTTGTCGAAGCCCGCGCTCATGCGGGGGCCCTAAGGAGCTCTACTTCTGGTAGGCCGAGACCGAGAGGCGGTGGCGGCCCTTGGCGCGGCGGTTCTTGATCACGTTGCGCCCGCCCTGGGTCTTCATGCGCGCGCGGAACCCGTGGGTGCGCAGGCGGTGGATGCGGCTCGGCTGGTAGGTACGCTTGGACACGGTAAGGCCTCCTCGGAACGGGCGCGGGAAGGAATCACGGCCGTTCGGGGCTGTCAAGGCGCGGCGCGGCGGGGGGGCGGGGCATCGAACGCTTGAGCCCGACGCTCGGAGTCATCGGGCGTATGGAGGTCGTGATGGCGGCTTGGATCGAGATCAGCGACGGACAGCTCACGGTGCACATCGAGGGCGTCGACCAGGTGTTGACGCTGAAGAAGTCGATCTCGGTGCCGCTGAACCACGTGAGGGGCGTGACCGTGAGGCCCTCGGTGGAGCACCTCGTGCGGATGGAGGTCGGCCGGAGGTTCCTCGGGATCCACAACAGCGACGGCACCGTGGTGGGCACGCTGCGCTTCGTCGACGAAGACCAGGGCATGATCTTCTGCGACTTCAGAGACGCCTCGAAGGTCGTGGCGATCGAGCTGGAGCACGACCGCTGGCGGCGCATCGTGGTCGAGCTGTCGCGCGAGACCCCCGAGCAGGCCAAGGCCCGCGTCGAGGCCGCGCTCTAGGGCCCGTCGCCCTCGGTCTTCGCGCCGCCGAGCAGCCCCGCGTCGAGGAAGGAGAAGTACCCCTCGCGGCCCACCACCACGTGGTCGATGAGGGGCACCTCGAGGAGCCTCCCGGCCTCGACCACCCCGCGGGTGAAGGTGACGTCCTCGGGGCTGGGGGTGGGGTCGCCCGAGGGGTGGTTGTGCACCAGCACCACGCTGGCGCCGGCCTCGCGCACCACCAGGGCGAAGAGCTCGCGCAGCCCGAGGGTGCAGCCCGCCGCGGTGCCCCGCGCCACCACCCGCTCGGCCACGGGCCTTCGCCGCGCGTCGAGCACCACGGCGAGCACGGCCTCGTCGGGAGAGTCGGTGAGGCGAGGGCCCCACGCGCGCACCACGTCTCGGCTCGACGACA
>JAEYZO010000853.1 GCA_023428035.1 Pseudomonadota bacterium
GGGCAGGATTTCTCCGCGGGGCAAGGCGTCATCGGCGTCGCCGTGGAGGGCATCGTCGCGCGCCTCGCGACGGTGACCGCGGCCCGCTGCGCCCGAGGCGCCGACGCCGAGGCCCGGCGCGTGAGCGCGGGGGAGTTCCTCGCGCTGCACCGCGCGTGGAGGCCCCTGGGTTCGTTCAAGGTGGTCGAGTCGCTCGCCCTCGCGCGCGCTGCGGTGACGGAGTTCGACACGGGCGCGGCCCCCTCGGGCGCGGAGCGCGTCGTGTACCTCTGGGCGCGCCCCGACGCCGTCGAGCGCATCGCGTGGACCGTCGACCAGATCCCGCGCTGGCGAGCCGCGGGCGCCCTGGGTGAAGACCCCGCCGTGCTCGACCGGCTCATCGCCGAAGAGACCGCGCGGCTCACGGGCAACAGCATCACCCAGGCGGTCGCGACGAACTTCGACCGGGTCATCGACCGCGCCCGCCGCGGAAGGGCCTCCGTAGGCGCCCTCGCCGCGGCGCTCCACGGGCCCGGGGTCACCCTCGGCGACCCGTACGCGGCGACCCCCATCGCCGTCACCCGCGACGCGAGCGGGGTCACGGCGCGCTCCGTGGGCCCCGACCGCCGGGCGGGCACCGCCGACGACGTGGTGGTGTCGCTCCCCCCGCCGCCGTAGGGGTGTTCCATCCCTGGGGTAGGGATGATTCATCCCTGGGCAGGGGTGTTCCATCCCTGGGGTAGGGATGATTCATCCCTGGGCAGGGGAGTTTCATCCCTGGGGTAGGGATGTTCCATCCCTGGGCTGAGGGGTTTCTCCTCTGGGCTGAGGGGTTTCCTCTCAGCGGAGGTCGGCGCAGCAGCGGAAGCCCGTGGAGTAGTCGTGGTAGCCGGGGTTGTGCGCGCGGGTGGCGTAGTCGCAGCCCGGTCGGTTGCGGTGCACGTCGACGTAGTAGCCGCCGCGGAACACCCCGTGGCCGCCGCGGGTGCGGGCCTCGACCCACTCGTGGAGGTTACCGACCATGTCGAAGGCCCCGAAGCCGCTGCGGCACTGGCGGTGTGACCCGCTCCTCGCGAGGGTGTTCGGCATCTGGTTCAACCGCGGGTCGTTCATCTGCGCCTCGTGGAAGACGTCCCCCGGGCCGTAGAGCAGCGGCACCGGACCGACCCGGCCGTCGTTGCAGCGGCCGCGCACGTAGGTGTCGCCGTAGGGCCACTGGGTCGGCTGACGGCCTTTGCAGGCTCGCGCCCACTCGACCTCGGTGCACAGCCGCTTGTGGGCGGCGGCGCAGGCGGCGCGGGCCTGCACCTGCGAGATGTAGCCCTGGGGGGCGCGGCCGCGGCGAGACTCGGCGCGGTAGCGCACGCCCCCCCGAGGCGGCGTGAAGGGGCTCCAGGGCCGCGTGCGCCCGCGCGGGAGGAGCTCGACCAGCGAGGCCTCGTAGGCGTCGACGCAGAACTCCCCCGCGACGCTCACGGTGCCCGCGGGGCATCGCCGAGGCCTCCGAGGGACGAGCCCCGTGAGCACGCACGAGAGGGCCACGAGGGCGAGGAGCGCGCCCTCCGCGCGGGGCGATCGACGAGGGGCTGTCACGGCGCGGGGCCGAGCATATCGTCGCCGCGGGCGCGATTCACCCCGCGGGCCCCCCGCGTGTACCCTCGCGAGGATGCGCCCTTCACGCACCGGCCTCTCGCTGCTCCTCCTCGGCGCCCTCGCGTGGGGGAGCGCCTGCTCCGACGACCCGCCGTCGACCACGGTGACCTGCACCCCCGCGTGCCGCACGGGCTTCGCGTGCGTCAACGGCGCCTGCGTCTCGGCCTGCAACCCCCCTTGCGGGAGCGGAGAGCGCTGCGACACCTCGTCCTCCGTCGCGCGCTGCGTCGCGGGAGGCACCGACGCCGCGGTCACCGACGCGACCGCGCCCGACGACACGGGCTCCCCCAGCAACGACCTCGGCGCTCCCCAGGACGTCACCGCCCCCGGCGACGCGGGCTCACCCGTCGACGTGACGGCCCCCACCGACGCGGGCACCTCGACGGACGTCGTCACGGTCACCGACGTGGGCGTCGACGCGATGGCCGCGCCCTGCGGCCGCGCGGGGGAGCCCTGCTGCAACGGGCGCGCGTGCCTCAACGGCGGGCAGTGCGTCTCGAACGTCTGCGCGACGGCGACGCCGGTGATGAACGAGTGCACGTCGAGCGCCGAGTGCGGCGACGGCGGCGTGTGCGGCGGCCCCTTCGAGTGCGGGGGCTCTCGCCGCTGCTACCAGTGCGAGGCGCCTCCCGGCACGGCGGCCTTCGGCGCGGCCTGCGTGAGCGGCAACGACTGCCGCTCGGGGGTGTGCTCCTCGCGGCGGTGCTCGGCGCCCTGCGCCTACGGCCCCGCGGGCGACACGGCCTGCGCCGCGGCGGGCGCGGGCTACGCCTGCACAGCGGCCTTCTACCGCCCGTCGATGACCGACCCGATCACCACCCTGGGCGTGTGCAACCAGCGCTGCGCCGCGAACCGCGAGTGCTCGGGCGGCGCCGCGTGCGTGCCGCTCCTCGACTACTTCGCCGACCGCATGGACTTCATCTGCTCGCCCACGACCCTCACCGGCGCGCCCGGCGACGCGTGCGACCCGAGCGGCACGACCACCTGTCAGTCGCTCCTGTGCGTGCCCACGAGCATGACCGCGGGCTACTGCACGGCGCCCTGCGCGACCGACGCCGACTGCCCCGCGGCGGCGCCGGTGTGCGACGCGCTCACGGTGATCCGACCGTCGGGCGGCGCGCAGGCGTCGCGGGGTTGCCGCCCGCGGTGAAATGAGCGGAGCCCCCGTCGGTGATCTCCACCGGCGGGGGCTCCGTCACACGAATTCCGTGTCGGGCGTCAGCTCCCGGGGTTGAACGTGAACGGGAAGCTGAAGTCGACGCTCCCGCCCTCGGGCGCTGGGAAGACCAAGCCCCGGATGCGCGACACGACGCACGAGCCCACCTCGGGGGCCTCGGACATCCCCGACGAGCTCGCGCTGGTGATGCGCCCCGAGGTGCCGATGGTGAATCGCACCTCGACGCGGCCCGAGAGCGTGGGGTTGTTGCGCAGCGCGCGCTCGTAGCAGCTACGGATGCCGCCGAGCTGACCGCGGATCAGCCGCGCGACGGCGTTGGGGTCGAGGTTGCCCTCGCCGCCGATGGAGTCGCCGCCGCCGAGGCTCGCGTTGCCGCGGATCACGCGCTCGCGGACGATCTCTCCGCCGCTGCCGATGTTCTCTCCGCCGCCCTGCACGGTGCCCGACTGCCCGAGCCCTCGGCCGCCGAGGCCGGCGCCGCCCGCCGAAGCGACGGAGCCGCGGCGCACGCCGCTCTGCCCCGAGGCCGCGGAGATGCCGCCGACGTTCTGCAGGTCGCGCTCGGTGCCGGCCATGAGGCCGCCCTGGTTGAGCGCGTCGCGGGCGGTGTTGCCGCTCTCGCCCACGCCGGTGA
>JAEYZO010000019.1 GCA_023428035.1 Pseudomonadota bacterium
CGTCGGCGGCGCCGACGGCGCGGGGCGGACTCGGCGACGGGCTGCGGCTGCGGGGCGCTCGCGCACGCGGCGTCGAGGAGGGAGAGCGCCAGGAGGGAGAGGGTGACGGTGGTGTGCCTCATCGTTCGCTTCTCGGTGGAGGTCACGGTAGCAACGTCGAGGCCGCCGGGAGCAGTGGGGAAAACCCGCACCGCCGGGCCGCGGCGTCGGGGAGGTTGGTGGCGCGGCGCGGGGGCCGCGTTCGAGGGGTCACCGCGCTATTGACTTCCCGAGGGGTCCCTGACTAGCGTGCCGCCCGCTCGCGGCCCGGATTCCAGTGGTTTCTCGCGGGAATCCGCTGCGCAGAGGCGGTCTCGGACGTCGCCCGACGCTCCGACCCCCGCCGAGTCACGCTCCACAAGGCGACCCCATGGCTTTCGAACTCACCCCCGAGCGGCGCGCGATCCTCGACGAGCTGCTGCCGAAGTACCCCACCCGCCAGGCCGTGACGATCCCGTTGTTGCACCTCTGCCAGGAGCAGCAGGGCTACGTCGACGGCGCGGTGATCGAGTTCGTGGCGAAGACCCTCGGGGTCTCGACCGCCGAGGTGCAGGGCGTGGTGACCTTCTACACCCTGTTCCTGCAGGAGAAGCCCGGGCGCAACGTGGTGTGGGTCTGCCGCACGCTGAGCTGCGAGCTCATGGGCGCGCGGGAGATCACCCACTGCCTCGAGAAGAAGCTCGGCGTCCACGTGGGCGAGACCACGAAGGACGGCGAGTTCACCCTGCTCAACGCCGAGTGCCTCGCCGCGTGCGGCCAGGGGCCGATGATCCAGCTCAACGACACCTACTACGAGAACCTCACCCCCGAGCAGCTCGACGGCATCATCGAGCAGGCGAAGAAGCGCCGCGACGACAGGGTGAAGGCTTCGTTCTCGCCGGTGGGTCTGCGCACCCACCGCGACGCCTGAGAGGGGAAAGAGAGCCCAATGCCCGTCGAGCAGACGCGGTACCTCACCGGGAACTACGGCACGCCCGACTCGTGGACCCTCGCGGCCTACGAGAAGAGCGGCGGCTACCAGTCTCTGCGCAAGGCGCTGGAGATGGGCCCGGGGTGGATCCTCGAGCAGATGAAGGCCGCGAACCTCAGGGGCCGCGGCGGCGCGGGCTTCCCCGCGGGGCTGAAGTGGTCGTTCCTGAAGCCCAACCCCGAGAAGCCCAACTACATCGCGGTGAACGCCGACGAGGGCGAGCCCGGGACCTTCAAAGACCGCACGCTGATGGAGCTCGACCCGCACCGCTGCGTCGAGGGCTTCATCATCTCGGCCTACGCCCTCGACGTGCACACGGTCTACGTCTACGTGCGCGGCGAGCTGGTGCTCTCGATCAAGCGCCTGATGAGGGCCGTCGAAGAGGCCCGCGCCAAGGGCTACCTGGGCGAGGCCATCATGGGCAGGCCCTTCGCCCTCGACATCGTCGTGCACGCGGGGGCCGGCGCGTACATCTGCGGCGAGGAGACCTCGCTGCTCAACTCCCTCGAGGGGCTGCGCGGCGAGCCGCGCTTGAAGCCTCCGTTCCCCGCGGTGGTGGGGGCCTTCGGCGCGCCCACCATCGTGAACAACCTCGAGACCCTCGCGACGGTGCCCACGGTGGTCTCGCTCGGCGGCGAGGAGTTCTCGAAGCTCTCGCGCCTGCACCACATCAAAGACGGCGGCGTGCGGCTCTACGGCGTCTCGGGCCCGGTGAAGCGCCCGGGCGTCTATGAAGCCCAGGTCGGCATCACCCTCCGCGAGCTCATTTACGACCTCGGCGGGGGCATGCGCGACGGGCGCACCCTCAAGGCCGTGATCCCCGGCGGCAGCTCGACCCCGGTGCTGCGCCCTGAAGACCTGGTGCACGCGCCCGACGAGAAGCACCCGCTGCACGCGTGGCACGGCAAGAGCCACATCGACGTGCCCATGGGCGTCGACACCATGCGGGGCCTCGGCACCATGCTCGGCACCTGCTGCGCGATCGTCATGGACGACACCACCTCGATGGTGCGCGCCGCCGAGAACCTGATGCTCTTCTACGCGCACGAGAGCTGCGGGCAGTGCACGCCCTGCCGCGAGGGCTGCGCGTGGATGGCGAAGCTCTGCCGCAAGTTCGCCGCCGGCACCGCGACCCGCGCGGACCTCGACACGCTCTACGACGTGGCCAACAACATCATGGGCAACACGATCTGCGCGCTCGGCGACGGCGCCGCGATGCCGATGCTCGGGATCCTCAAGCTCTTCCGCGGAGAGTTCGAGGCCGCGATCGGCGCCAAGGCCCCGCACCTCGGGGGGCCCGCGTGAGCCCCTCGTCCCCCGCGAGCCTCGTCGCCTTCGGCCTCTTCGCCGCCCTCGCGGTGGCGGGCGCCCTCGCGACGGTGGCCTTCCGCAACCCCATCCGAAACGCGGTGGGGCTCTTCGTGCACGTCCTCGCGCTCGCGGGGCTCTACATCACCCTCTCGGGGCACTTCATCACCGCGGTGCAGCTCATCGTCTACGCCGGCGCGGTGGTGGTGCTCTTCGTCTTCGTCATCATGCTCCTGGGCCCCGGGTCGACCGCGCCCGACGACGGCAGGGGCAGGGTCGCGAGGGCCGTGGGCGCGGGCTCCGTCGCCCTCGTGGGGGCCTTCATCGCCTCGGTGGTGGTGCAGCTCCAGCCCGCGCGCGAGGCGAACCCCGAGGGCTTCGGCACGCTGGAGCAGATCGGCGCGCAGCTCTTCGGCCCGGCGATGATCCCCTTCGAGCTGGCCTCGCTGCTGCTGACCGCGGCGGTGGTGGGCGCCTTCGCCGTGTCCCGCACGCAGCAGCAGAAGGTCTCGCTCACCGAGCCCGAGGCGCCTGGGGCGCCCGCGAAGGAGCCCCGGCGATGACCCTCCACCTCGGGCACTACCTCGCCCTCTCGACGCTCTTGTTCACCATCGGCGCCGCGGGCTTCCTGCTCCGCCGCAACGCGCTGGTGGCGCTGATGTGCATCGAGCTGATGCTCAACGCGGTGAACCTCACGCTGGTGGCCGCGAACCGCTGGCAGCGCCCGGTGGCCGCCCCGGCGGTGACCGACGCCGCGGGCAACATGGTCGAGGCCGCCGCGCGCGTCCCGCAGACGGGGCAGGTCTTCGCGTTCTTCGTCATCGCGGTCGCCGCGGCCGAGGCCGCCGTGGGGCTCGCGATCGTCCTGTCGTTCTACCGCCTGCGGAAGACCGTGCGCACCGACGCCGCAGACCTGCTCAGGGGCTGAACTCCGACACGCCATGAGGAACCTCTTGAACCCGGTCGATTTCGGCAACCTGCTGACGGCCTCCCCGGGCGGGTACTCCGTGCTCGGGTGGATCGTCGCGCTCCCCCTCCTGGGCGCGGTCATCAACGGCATCTGGGGCCGCAAGGTGGGCCGCCAGGGCGTCTACATCGCGGGCATCTCCGCGGTGGGGATGTCGTTCCTGCTCTCTCTCCTGGCCTTCGCGGCGCTCTTGAAGAGCGGCCACGCGCCGTCGGGAGAGGGCGCGGGCGAGGGCGCCGAGGCGGCGGGTCACGCCCTGCGAACGCTCTCGTACAAGGCCTGGGACTGGTTCCCCGCGCCCGTGGGTCGCATCGACGGCGGCGCGATCAGGGTGGGCACCGAGACCATCGCGATGCGCTGGGTGCTCGACCCGCTCTCCGGCGTGATGCTCCTCGTGGTCACCGGCGTCGGCACGCTGATCCACGTCTACAGCGCCGGGTACATGTCCCACTACGAGGGCTACGACCGGTTCTACGCGTACCTGAACCTCTTCATCTTCGCGATGCTCAACCTCATCCTGGGCGACAGCATCGTGCTGATGTTCCTCGGGTGGGAGGGCGTCGGCCTCGCGTCGTACCTCCTCATCGGCTTCTGGTACGAGAACCGGGACTACGCCTTCGCCGGCCGCAAGGCCTTCATCGTCAACCGCATCGGCGACGTCGGGCTCATCCTCGGGATGAGCATCATCGCCTGGCGCGGCGGCACCTACAGCTTCGAGGTCCTGCGCGGGCACATGGCCCACTCGCGGCCCTTCATCGACGCCCTCAACGAGCACGCCCGCCTGGGTGAGTTCCTCGTCGACCTCCTGCGCCTCGGCGGCTCTGAAGGGGTCGCGACCGCCCTCGGGCGCCTCGACTTCACCTGGGGCGGCCTCGCGTGCCTGCTCCTCTTCGTCGGCTGCGCCGGCAAGAGCGCGCAGATCCCGCTCTACGTCTGGCTCCCCGACGCGATGGCGGGCCCCACCCCGGTCTCGGCGCTCATCCACGCGGCCACCATGGTCACCGCGGGGATCTACCTCCTGTGCCGGCTGTCGTTCCTCTTCCTGAACTACCCGACGGTGCTGTCGATCATCGCGGTGACCGGCGCCCTCACGGCCCTCTTCGCCGCGACCATCGCGGTGACGCAGGTCGAGCTGAAGAAGGTGCTCGCGTACTCCACCGTGTCGCAGCTCGGGTTCATGTTCATGGGCTGCGGCGTGGGGGCCTTCACCGCGGGCTTCTTCCACGTCTTCACCCACGCCTTCTTCAAGGCCTGCCTCTTCCTCGGCGCTGGCGCCGTGATGCACGCCTGCCGCGACAAGCAGGACATCCGCGAGCTCGGCGGCCTGCGGAGGTACCTCCCGATCACGGCCTTCACCTTCGCGGTCTCCACCGCGGCCATCATCGGCTTCCCCGGGCTCTCGGGCTTCTTCTCGAAGGACGAGATCCTCTGGCGCGCCTTCACCAGCCCGCTGGGCGTCGGCAAGCTCGTCTTCGCGATGGGCTGGCTCGCGGCCATCCTCACGGCCTTCTACATGTGCCGGCTCTTCATCCTCACCTTCATGGGCGAGGGGCCGCGCTACCTCCAGGCCGAGGCCCACGGCGCCGCCACCGACGGTCACTCCGTCGCGCACGACCACGACGACCACGGGCACGGCCACGGCCACGGCCCGCCGTCGGAGCACGGCACCGACATGAAGCTCCTCACCACGCCGCTGATCGTCCTCGCGGCGATGGCGGCGCTGGCGGGCTTCCTCGGGCTGCCCTACGCCTTCACCCACAAGGAGGGCGTGCTCGCGGCCTTCCTCGAGCCCGCGGTGGGCGACGCCTTCACCCGCTACCCCCGCGAGGTGATGGAGCACGCCCACGCGAGGGAGCTCCTCACCATGGCCCTGGGCGTGCTGGCCTTCATCGCCGGCGCCGGCGCCGCGTGGTGGGTCTACATCTCTCAGGAGGGCAGGCCCGCGGACATGGTCGCCGAGCGCGCGCCGGGGCTCTACCGCCTGGTCTTCGACAAGTGGCGCGTCGACGAGCTCTACGACAAGACCGGGGTGCGGGTGACCAAGCTCGCCGCGGGCTTCGCCGCGGGCTTCGACCGCTACGTGGTCGACGGGGTGGTGAACCTCACGGGCCTCGCCGCGATGGGCCTCGGCCGCGTGGTGAAGCCGCTCCAGACCGGGGCGGTGCAGGTCTACGGCGCCCTCATCGGCGTCGGGGCGCTGGCGCTCGTCGCGTGGGCCACGCTGATGCCCGCGGCGGCGATCACCTACACCGCGAGCGAGGGCGGGCGCACGGTGCTCCAGGCCTCGGGCGGCCTCGGGTACACCTACCGCTGGGCCTTCTTCGACGTGCGCGAGGCGGGCGAGCTCAACACCCTCGCCGAGCGCTGCCCGATGGCCGCCGCCGAGGCCGCGCTCTCCCGCGCTGAGGCGCCCACCACCCAGACCCGGCGCGAAGAAGCCATCCCCCGGCCGCGCTGCGCTGCGCTCCTGGCCGAGAGCCCCTTCGGCCGCCGCGTGACCACCACGGCGCTGGTGATCCCCGCGGGCCTCGAAGCCAACGCGGCCAACGGGCAGTGACGAGGAACCGACCGTGAACACCTCCCGACACATCCTCTCGGTGCTGGTCTGGTTCCCCGCGGTGGCGGGGCTGCTGGCGCTCTTCCTCCCGCGGCAGGCGCCCCGGCTGCTCCGCACCTACGGCGTGGGCGCGTCGCTCTTCCTCTTCGGGCAGTCGCTGCAGCTCCTCATCGGCTCGACCCACTCGGTGCAGAGCCGAGGGTTCCGCCTCGTCGAGAACTCCGAGTGGATCCCCTCCCTCGGCATCCGTTACCACCTCGCGGTCGACGGCGTGTCGCTCTGGCTGGTGCTGCTCACCACCTTCCTCACGCCCCTGACGCTCTACGTCTCCTTCGGCGCGATCCGTAACCGCCAGAAGGAATTCATCGCCGCCATGCTCGTGCTCGAGTCGGCGATGATCGGCGCGCTGCTCTCCCTCGACCTCTTCCTCTTCTACGTCTTCTACGAGCTGATGCTCGTGCCGATGTTCATCATCATCGGCGTCTTCGGCGGCAAGAACAGCGTCTACGCCGCGGTGAAGTTCTTCATCTACACCTTCGCCGGCTCGGTCTTCATGCTGGTCGCCCTGATCTACATGGTGGTGAAGCACCACGAGCTCACGGGGCACTACAGCTTCGACTACCTCGACCTGATGCGGGTGGGCTTCCCCGCGGGCACCGAGAGGCTGCTCTTCGCGGCCTTCACCGTGGCCTTCGCGATCAAGGTCCCGATGTGGCCGGTGCACACCTGGCTGCCCGACGCGCACACCGAGGCCCCGACGGGGGGGTCGATGATCCTCGCGGCGGTGATGCTGAAGGTGGGCACCTACGGCTTCCTGCGCTTCTCGCTCGGGTTCTTCCCCAACGCCGCGCACTGGATCGGGCCCACCGTCGCCGGCCTCGCCTGCGTCGGGATCATCTACGGCGCCCTCGTCGCGTGGCGGCAGTACGACTTCAAGCGCCTCGTGGCCTACTCCTCCGTGAGCCACATGGGCTTCGTGATGCTCGGGCTGATCTCGCGGAACCCCCACGGGGTCTCCGGCGCGATCCTCCAGATGATCAACCACGGGATCTCGACGGGGGCGCTCTTCCTCCTCGTGGGGGTCATCTACGACCGCCGGCACACCCGCGACGTGGCGGAGTTCGGCGGGCTCGCCAAGGTGATGCCCTGGTACTCCGCGATGTTCGTGCTGGTGACCATGAGCTCCATCGGCCTGCCGGGCACCAACGGCTTCATCGGCGAGTTCCTGATCATCACGGGCACCTTCACGTCCGAGCTCCTGCGCTGGTCGTACCGGGTGGTGAGCGGCGTGCCCGACACCGCCAACGTGGGGCCCTTCTTCGCGCTCGTCGCGGCGTGCGGCGTGCTCCTCGGCGCGGTCTACATGCTCGACGTGACGCAGAAGGTGTTCTTCGGGCCGATCACCAACCCCAAGAACCGCCGCCTGCACGACCTCAACCCCCGCGAGTGGACGGGCCTCGTGCCCCTGGTCGCGATGATCTTCGCGATCGGGTTCTTCCCCGCGCACTTCAGGGCCCGCATCGACCCGACGGTGCGCGCGGTGCTGCACGTCTACGGCGCCAAGCGCGACGCGCTGCGCGAGGCGCAGATGACCCGCGCGCGGCCCTTCAT
>JAEYZO010000020.1 GCA_023428035.1 Pseudomonadota bacterium
CTGTCACTCACGGAGCTCGACCCGGTCTCCCCCTCGGTGATCGCGGCGCCGGCCCTCCTTCGCTGGGGCGGCGAGTTCTTCGCGCTGTGGCTCGACACCACGCGCCCCGACCCCGCGCTGCGCGTCCGTCGCTTCAGCGCCGACGGAGCTCCGCGGGGCGCGGCCCGCACGCTGGGCGACGTCGTCGGCGCCCCGCTCCCCGACGCGACGCTCCCCTCGGGGCGCACAAGTGATGGTTTTCTAACGGTGTTTCCTACACGTCACGGCCCGCGCCTCGCGCGGGTCCGCTGCGGTCGGTGAAGCGCGATGGCGCATCTCACGTCTGGGTCTTCGCGAGAAACGCACACTTTTCTTCGGAGCATACCGATGTACGTGGCACAATCCCTGCGACCGTCGGAGTGCTTGGAGCGCCAGCGTGAGGCGCCTGGAGGTTCCCGATGAAGCTCCTACTTATCGAAGACGACGACAACGAGCGGTACACCCTCACGAGGGTGCTCGAGCACGCCGGCTACGAGGTCGTCTCTCTCTCCCGCGCCGACGAGGCCCTTGGCCTCATCGAGAAGGGCGCGTTCCACGCCGTGGTCTCCGACGTGATGATGCCCGGCACCGACGGGCTCTCCCTCGCTCGGGCCATCGCGACGACGCGCCCCGACATCCCGATCTTGCTGATGAGCGCCTTTCACCTCTGCAAGCGCCAGCTCGACCGGCTCGACGTGGGCAAGCTGTTCTTCTTCGACAAGCCCCTCGACATCGACCGCCTGCTCACGGTGCTCGCGTCACCGAACACCTCGCAGCGCGGCTCCGCCCCCTCGCTCCCCGACGCCCTGCCCTGCCTCCAGCGCCCCGCCTCAGCCTGAGCGGCGAAACAACCTCCGCACCCGCCCCGCGAGGGAGCGCACCGCCGAGGGGTGCCTCTCGCTGAGCACCCTCCCGTCTCGAGCGCTCACCGCCACGTGGCCCTCGACGGTGCCCTCGGCTCCGACGGCCTCGCCCTCGTAGCGGTAGCGCCGCAGCCACAGGGGGTAGTGCACCAGCAGCGCGCTCCGCACGCGCACCTCGAAGGTCGACACCAGCGCCCCGCTCGGCACCACCCGGCGCCGGAGGCGGTCGCCCACCTCGGCCTCCACCGCGTCGCGGGGCACGTCGGGGTCGAGCACCTCGCCGTCGAGGGTCAGGTCTCGCCGAGGCGTGAGGTCGCCGATCGCGAGGGTGACCTTGGGCGACGGGTCGAAGGCCAGGACCCTTCGCGCAGGGAGCACCATCACCGCGTCGTTGAAGCGGGTGCCCCCCGTGGGGAGCACCGAGCGCACGCGGCCCTTCTGGTCGGTCACCGCGCGCACCCCGAGGTGGAAGCCCTCGACCATCGCGTCGACGCGCCACAGAGGCACCCACACCAGGGTCACGGCCTCGATGTCGGCGCGGTGGCTGTCGGCGGGGCGCAGCAAGCCCTCCTGCACGCGCTCGCGGGCGCGGCGGGCGCCCTCGTCTTCGCTGATCCGAGGCGCCACCGCGAAGGCGATGTCGTCGGTGACCGTCACCCTCGGCCCCGGAGGAGACGCCAGGGGACCGAACCGCAGTCGCGACGCGCCGGGCTTCATCGCGCGAACGACAGCACCGCGCCGCGGCCGACGCAACGGCCACGCGCCGCGCAACACCGGGTTGCGTCGCTCGCCTCTCGCGCCGGCCCGCGTCGGGACTATACAGATCGCCACCCGCTCACCTGGAGTTCCTCGATGACCCTCCGACGCTCCCTCGCGCTCGCGCTCACCCTCGCCGCCCTCGGCGCCTGCAAGGAGACCCCGAGCGCCCCCGCCGCGACCACCACCGCGCCGGTCACCGCGCCGACGCCGTCGCCCAACGCCCCCGCCGCGCCCGAAGCGACCCCGCCCGCGGGCACCCAGCGCCTGACCCTCTCGCCCGCCTCGTCTCGCATCGAGTTCGTCGGGCGCAAGGTGACCGCCTCTCACGAGGGACGCTTCAACCAGTTCAGCGGCAGCCTCGACCTCAACCCCGAGCACGTCGAGGAGAGCCGCGTGAACGTGGTGATCCAGATGAACTCCGTGCAGGTCGAGCCCGAGCGCCTCCGCGGCCACCTCATGTCGCCCGACCTCTTCAACGTGGCGCAGTTCCCGACGGCGACCTTCACCACGACCTCGATCCGGCCCGGCGGCGCTGACGGCGCGACGCACACCGTCACCGGCAACCTCACGCTGCACGGGCAGACCCGCGGGGTGACCTTCCCCGCGCGCATCGCGGTCACCCCCGCCGCCGCCACCGCCACCGCGGAGTTCACCATCAACCGCCGCGAGTTCGGGATCATCTACCCCGGGATGCCCGACGACCTCATCCGCGACGACGTGACGATCCGGCTGAACCTCAGCGCGCCGCGCTCGTGACGTAGACCACGCCGGGCGATGTCCCGCGCGCGACCGGATTGACGGGCCCCTCCCCGGCGTCGGTAGCGTCGGCGCATGGGGACCCTCCGCTGGCGAGCCGCGCTCTTCACCACCGTCTCC
>JAEYZO010000235.1 GCA_023428035.1 Pseudomonadota bacterium
GGCGTAGCGGGCTCCGCTGGGGTACCCTCCGGGGCACCCAAGCTATGACCCGCAGAAGCCTCGTGGCCCGCGCGCGGCCCCGCCTCGCGCGCGTGCGGTGGTGGTTCGAGCGCTGGCTCCGCCCGCCGCGCCGGCTGCGCTTCACCCGCGAAGGAAAGCTCTACGTCGGCATCACCATCGGCGTCGGCTTCGCCGCGGTGAACACCGGCAACAACCTCCTCTACCTCGTGCTGGGCCTGCTCCTCTCGCTGGTGATCCTCTCCGGGGTGCTCTCAGAGATCGCCCTGCGGGGCTTGGAATTCCGTCGGCGTCTCCCGCGCCGGGCCTTCGCCGCGACGCCGGCCCTGGTCGAGATCGAGGTCTTCAACCGCAAGCGCTACGCGCCGAGCTACTCGATCGAGGTCGAAGACCGCATCGAGGGCCGGCGCACCGACAAGCGCTGCTACTTCCTGAAGGTCAGCGCGGGGGCGCGGCAGACCGCGGCCTACCGACGCGTCGCGCCGGTGCGCGGGGTGGAGAAGTACCTCGCGCTGCGGGTGGCGACGCGCTTTCCCTTCGGGCTCTTCGAGAAGTGGCGGGAGATCGACATGCCCGAGGAGCAGGTGGTGTTCCCCGCGCCGCTGCGCACGGCGGGGGCGCCGCCCTCGACCCTGGTGGCGGGCGACCTCGTCTCCCGCGAGGAGCGCGGCCACGGCGAGGTCGACGGCGTGAGGGAGCTCGTCGACGGCGACCCGGTGAGAGACATCCACTGGGCGAAGACCGCGGCGGTAGGAAAGCTCATCGCGAGGGAGCGTCGTCGCGAGGGCGCCAAGGCCGTGCGGGTCGAGGTGCACAACCGCGTCGAGGCGACCGACGTCTCCGCGCGCCGGGAGCTCAGCCAACGGGTCGAAGACGACATCCGGCGCGCCGCGGGCAAGGCCCTCGACGCGCTGCGAGACGGGGCCACGGTGCGGCTCGTGGCGCAGGAGGGCCTGACCGAGGCGACCCGCACGATGCAGGCGCGGCCGTCGGTGAACGCGGCGGACCGGGTGCTGACCTTCCTCGCGAGGCTCCCGCCGAAGCCCGCGCTGCCCGACGACGCCGGGGTGACCGCGCCGCGCGCGAAGGGGGGCCGCGCGTGAGGTTCGCGCAGGTGCACAAGTTCGCGGTGTACACCCTCGCGGGCCTGGGGCTGGTGGCCCTCGGCGCGGGGGGAGAGCTCCCGCCGGTGAGCGTGCTGCTCGTGGTGGTGGGGGTCGCGGCGAGCTGGTTCGCCGAGGGGGCGATCCTCCACGACGAGCGCTACGTGCGCGCGTGGCACGTCGTGCGGATCCTCGCCCTCGCCGCGCAGGCCGCGCGGGCCTTCCTCCTCGGGACGGACTTTCTCCTCGCCATCGTCGAGTTCGCGGCGCTCTTTCAGGTCTCGCTCCTCGCGAACCGACGGAGCGCGCTCGACTACCAGTACGTCACGGTGCTCTCGCTGCTCTTCCTCATCGCGGCGACGGTGCTGGGGGGCGGGCTCTCCTACGCCGTGTGCTTCGTGGGCTTCGTCATCGCGACGCCCTGGGCCATGACCCTCGGCCACCTGCGCCGCGAGATCGAGGGGAACTACCTCGCCGACGCCCGCGCCGGCCGCGCGGGCGTGCCCATCGACGTCGCCCGCATCCTCCGCTCGCGCCGGGTGGTGGGCGCGGGGCTCCTCGCGGGGAGCTCCCTCCTCGCGGTGCCGATCTTCCTCCTCACGGCGGTGATCTTCGTGCTCTTCCCCCGCATCGGGCTGGGGATGCTCACCTTCCGCCGCGGGGGCGAGAACGTGGTCGCGGGCTTCGGCACCACCGTCGACCTCTCGGGCCACGGCACCATCCGCAATGACCCCACCATCGTGCTCCGGGTCGAGCCCCCCGACCTCCCCGCGGAGCCCCCGCCGGTGCGCTCCTTCCGGCTGCGCGGCGCGAGCTTCGACACCTACAACGGCCGCGCGTGGTCGCGCCGCTCGGCGGACAACCACGCCCGACGTCTCGAGCGCGAGGGCGACCGCTACACCTTCACCCGCGCCCCCGACCCCGCGCGCGACCAGGCCTACCGCGTGGTGCTCGACCCCCTCGACCCGCCGGTGCTCTTCGTGCCCGAGGGCGCCGTGGGCTTCACCATCCCCGCGCGCTTCGAGTCGGGCTTTCCGCGGCACACCGACCTCAACGCCGACCGCGACGACGGCGTCCGCTACGCGGGCAACGAGGGCGTGGGATTGATCTACACCGCGTGGGTGCCGCGGGGCGCCGACGCGACGCTCCCCCGCCGCTTCGACGAGCGCGCCGAGCGGTTCACCCGGCGGTACACCCAGCTCCCCCGCTCGCTCTCGCCCGAGGTGCGCGCCCTGGCCGAGCGGGTGACCGCGCGCGCCGCCACGCCGATCGAGAAGGCCCGGGCCGTGGAGCGCTTCCTCCTCTCGGGCTACCGCTACACCCTGCGCTTGGAGAGCGGCGCGGCGGAGCGGCCCCTCGAAGACTTCCTCTTCCGCTCGAAGGCGGGGCACTGCGAGTACTTCTCCACGGCGATGGCCGTGATGCTCCGCACGGTGGGGGTGCCCACCCGCAACGTGACGGGCTTCCTCGGCGGCGCGTGGAACCGCTACGGCCGCTTCTACGCCGTGCACCAGGGCGACGCGCACTCCTGGGTCGAGGTCTACGACCCGCAGTCGGGCTGGGTGACCTTCGACCCGACGCCCCCCGCGGCGGTGGTGGGCCTTCGCCGCCGCGGTCTCATCGCCGAGGCCGACGCCCTCGTCGAGGCCATGCGCATGCGCTGGCGCCACTACGTCGTCGGCTTCGACCTCAGCACCCAGGCCCAGATGGCCCGCCGCGCGTGGAGGGCCCTCGAGCGCTACCGCGGCCGGAGCAACCACCTCTCGTCGGCGATCCAGCGCCGCGGCGAGCGCGCGACCGAGGGAGCGACGCGGGTGCCCTGGCGCCGCTACGTGGGCCTGGGCCTCGCGGGTCTGGTGGCGGTCGCGCTGCTCTCGCAGTTGAGGGCCATCGCGCGCGCGGTGGGTGAGCGCGGCGCCCGACCGCGGAGCCCCTCGGTGCGGGCCGCGCACGAGCTCGCCCGGGCCTTCGACCAGTCCCTCGCGGCGTTGGGTCACCACCGGCCCGCGTCGCGCTCGCC
>JAEYZO010000268.1 GCA_023428035.1 Pseudomonadota bacterium
GGGGCGCTCGTGGGATCGACGCGGCGGATCGGGCGCGAACGTCGAGGTTGTTCTCCGGCGAGCCCTTAGTAGCGCCGAGTCCGCGCGGCACGTCGATGGTGAAGACCCCACGCACGCGAGGAGGCGGAGCCACGGCTCCAACATGTCGTCGTGCATCCAGAAGCCACGCGGCGGATCACCGACGCCGACGAAGGTCACGCTCATCGCTCTCGCTCCGCGGTGGTGGACCCGCCCTTCGGCGACGATCTCACAGACAAGGAGCGCTCGCGCCTCCGACATGGCGCGTTCCTCCGAGCCCGGTATTGGCCCCGCGAACCCGAGCCGGGCGAGATAGACTACCGACGCGATGGAGCGCGCCAGACCGACGACCGCCGAGGGGCTGCGCGTCGACGCGCGGGGGCGGCCGTACTTCCTGTGGGACGTCGACATGACCCTCGACGAGTTTCGAGCGCGGCTCGAAGACCCGGACCCCGAGGTGCGCGCCTACCTCCTCGGGAAGCTCTTGCGTCAGGCGCGCCCCGAGGACGTCGAGCGCTTCGTGTCTGACGACCAGATCCGCGCGATCTGGTCGAGCATGGAGCGATACCTCGGTCGGTCCCGTGAGTACTGGCGCGCGCGGCTCGGGATGCCCAGGAGCGTCGACGCGTGAGTGGGACCCTGTCGCCGCTGCAGGAGCGGGTTCTCGTGGCGCTGGCGGTTCACGTACGGGAGTCGTGGGTGTTGACCGGGGGCGCGGCGCTGAGCGGGTTCTATACGTTCCACAGGAGCACCCGTGACCTCGACCTCACCTCGCTCGACCGCAAGAGTGTGGGAGGGCTCCCTGACGCCAGCGTGAATGCCCTTCTACAGGACGGGCTCGACGCGGAACCCCACCGGCTCGCGCGTGAGCACTGGCAGATCGACGTGAGTGACGGAGAGGACGCCGTCGTCGTCGAGATCGTCGGGGGGTGGTCTCCCGCCGCCGAAGGACCCTGCCCCGTCGTGTTTCACGGACACGAGATCATGGTCGAGTCACGCCACGAGCTCCTCGTGCGAAAGCTCACTGCGGTCTTTGACCGCGCCGAGCCGCGCGACCTTGAGGACATCGGCGCGCTGCTCCGCGCTGGCGGCGACCTCTACCGGGCGCTGCGCGACGCCGGGGAAGCGTTCAGCGGGCTCACGCCCACGACGCTAGCCCGCGCCCTACGCGACCTGCCGTTGGCGCGCCTCGCTGGGGTGGTCGGCTGGTCCGCCGAGAAGACGAGAGAGATGATCGATCTACGCGACGAGATCGCAGAGCGGATGACCCGCGTCGACTGATCGCTCCGCTGGGACGGACGGGCGTCGCCGAGAGGCGAAGCGCGAGGATGCAGATCCACAGCTCCAGCGCGCCGTCGTGCAGCCAGAAGCCGCGCGGCGGATCACCGACGCCGACGAAGGTCGTTCCCATCGCTCTCCCTCCGCGGGATCGTCGTCACCGCTCCGCGACCCATCGCATGAAGTCGTCGACGAGCTCGGGTTCCAGTTCGAGCATCGCCTCCGCGACGCCGACGTGACCGTGCGCGACCGCGAGCGCCGCCGTCGCGACGCGGAGCGTGCCTTCGTCACACGGACGTCGCGTCACGTCGTGCGCGAGGTCGACGAGCTCACGGAGCGCGCTCTGGTACGCCGGCGCGAGGTCGACCGGCACCGCGGGACCACGGCCGCGCGCGCGGGCGATCTCGATGCTCGCGACGAGCAGTAGGAGCGCCGCGTGGAAGCCTCCCGGGTGCGCGCGCATCGCCGCGACGACGTGCGGCGCGGCGGCGTACGACGCCGTGTAGACATCGCCCTGGTGGCAGAGCGCGCTCCAGAGCGAGAAGTAGGGCTCCGAGTCGTGGTCGTTGTACGCGGGCATCGACGCGAGGTCGCGCAGGAGCGAGGGGATCGTTGATGCGTCGCCGTAGGCGTCGCGCAGCTCGTTCCAGCGAGGGTCGTCGAGGCTCAGCATGAACAAACGATCGCGTACCCTACGGAAGGCTCCTCACGTCGACGTACGCGTGGAAGACCGCGTGCCGCGTGAGGTCGTCGGGCAGGTCGAGGTGGGCGTGGATCGCCCGCGTCGCCGCGTGCCATTGGTCCTCCGACGAAGGCCCGCCTACGTCATCGTCGTTGTAGAAGTCGAGGAAGACGAGCCGCGTAGGTAGCCCGTTCCGCACGTTGAGGAAGTACTGGAACGCAAGGCGGTTCGCGTACTGATAGAACCGCTGGCTCCAGTCGGCCTCGGAGTCGGCCGAGTAGTGCCGCTGCGCCTCGCGCAGGGAATCGCCTATGAGCGCGAGGGCGTCGCCTTCGGCGCGCGTCGGCGGCGAGTACGCTTCAGGGATGTGCGCCTTGGCCTCGACGAGGATGCGCCTCCCCAGCTTCGAGACGCCTAGCGCGTCCCACACCGGGCCTCGGGCGGGCCAGAAGCTCGCGAGCGGCACGTCGAGCGGATCGGTCACCCCCAGGCGACGCAGCGCCTCGCCGTCGCGGTACTCGCAGAAGTCGTCGCTCCGCAGCGGAGACTTCCACTCCATGGAGTCATCCGCCGCGATCACACCCGCGCGCCGGAGCGCTTCGTCGAGCACCGCAGGGTGGTGCTCGATCGCGTGCTGCATCCACCTCTGGCTCCCCTTGACCGCGCCCTGACCGCCCATCCTGCCCCTCACTCCGCGGGTTGTGTCGCTGGTCTTATACCCTGATTCCCCGTGGCGGCGTGGGTGCTCGCTCGACACCCCCGCGGGGCGGTCGCCCCGCGCTGGCGGCGCGCCCTCGGTCGCGGCGTTCGTGGTGACGGGCCACGCAGCGCTTGTTGTATGCTGCCCTTCCAGGGAGACGCGAATGAGGGGTGGCCGGTGGGGTGAGTGGTCGCGCGCGGCGTCGCTGTGCGTCTCGGTGTCGGTCTTCGCCCTGGGGTTGGAGCGCTGCAGCTCTCCGCCTCCGCGTCCGCCAGACGCGCCGCAGCCGACGGACGTGCGTGGCGAGGTCGACTTCTCGGCTCTCTTCGGGCGCTCCTTCGGCAGCAACACCGTGCTCGTCACCAACCGCGAGGGAGGTCTCATGCGGCGGGTGATGGTGGGGCCGAACATCACCTTCGAGGCCGCGCGAAGCTCGCTCGCCGAGCCCAACACCGTCGGACCCGCGAACCCTCCGCCCAGCGCTCCCGATCAGTCCAACGCCCTCGGGACGCCGGTGTCCATCGCGGACTCCAGCCGCCTGCTCCGCTACCTGATCGACCGCGGCAGCGTCGTGGTCGCTCCGGTGGTGTCTCGGCTGTGGTGCGGCGTCACCGAGGCGTGCCTTCAAGCCACCTGGGTCGAGCGCGTGTTGATGCTCGCCCGCGCCGCGCCGCAGTCGGCCACCGCCGAGGCCGCGGGCGCGAGCGACAACCGCTACCAGCTCCCGACCTCGCTCTTCGCCGTGCGCTACCTCGGCTCGTCGAACTTCGAGCGCCCCATGGTCGTCGAAGAAGCCGCGCCGGGGCGCTACGTCCTGCGGCTCGCGCTCTACGAGAACGAGCCCACGATCTGCCCAGGGCTGCGGCTGCCGGTGCCCTACGTCGCGTTCTCGGGAGAGGTCATCAGCGCGTCGAGCGGGCAGGTCATCGCGCGCATCGACGAGGTGCGCGCCCTCGCGACGCAGGCGCCCATGCGACGACAGCTCCTCGTGCGGACGTGGCGCCCCGTCGAAGCCACGCTCCCCTACAACGAGGGCGTGCACCGCTACGTCGGCTCGTGGAGCCCTGTGTCACGGCTCTGTGAGGAGATCCCGCGGCAGTACGCGACCCTCCGTCGCGAGATCGGCGAGGCGGCGGACGTCTCATCCACCGTGCAGGACATCATCCGTAGCTCCCTCGACCCGCTCTATCGCAGCGAGAGCAACGAGCCCCCGTCGCGTCGCGCGAGCGTGGCGTCGCCGCCGCCTCCACCACCACCTCCCATGCCCGAGGCGGTGGCGACCCCGCCGGCGGCCGAACCCTCGCCCGCGCCGCGTGCTCGCCGCGGTCGACGGCGACGCTGACCCTCGCCCACGACCCCAACGCGGGTATCCTCCACCGCTCCACAGGGAGGCAGTGATGGCGACCTCGACCCCCGACCTCTGGCGGCGGATCATCAGCGGCGACACCAAGAGCTGGGTGCTCTTCGCGAACGACACCTGCGTCATCGTGATGAAGCCCGACGGCGACCTCGCGGCGCAGGCCACGGCCATCATGGCCGAGTACGGCCCCGTCCACGTCGGCACGCCCGCCGGGGACTTCGGGGTCATCCACCTCGACGAGGCGCCGGGCTGGGCCGTCTACGGGCACCACCCCGACATGCTCACCTACGTCTCCCCCGACGAGACCGGCGAGGACCCCAACGACCTGGTCATCGGCATGCTCGGCCGCGGCAAGCGAGACCTCGACGGAAAGACCCCCACGGTCATCCACGTCGAGGACAAGCGCTCCGCCGCGGGTTGAGCGCCGCCGCGCTCCCCCACGCGAACACCTCCCGCGGAGGTGTCCAACACCCCCGACGGAGGTGTCCGACATCCCCGGCGACCATTTCCGACACCTCCCGCGGGGGTGTCGAAACCTCCCGCGACCATGTCCGACACCTCCCGCGGAGGTATCGAAACCCCCAACGGAGGTGTCCGACACCTCCCGCGGGGGTGTTCGACACCCTCGGCGACCATTTCCAACACCCCCCGCGACCATTTCCGACACCTCCCGCGGGGGTTTCGCCCTCACGAAACGCCTTCTCCGTAGCCCTCTCGTAGAAATCGACACCGCCCCCCGCAACCTCCGCAACCCTCCCTTCGAGGACTCCCGCGCGGCCACACCTGCGCCGCGAGGAGCCCTCCGATGGACACCCGCCTCCCCGCCCCCCGTCGCGACGCCTTCACCGCCGTCTTCCCCGAGCTCACCACCTGGGCTCGCCGTGCCGTGCGCGCGATCCTCCCCTTCGGCCACGAGCACCGCGTCTCCGTCGACGACGTGCTCCAGCGCGTCGCCCTCGAGTGGCTGAAGGCCGACCGCCCCCACGCTGACGACCCCGCGGCGCTCCTCGCCTTCCTCCGCGGGGTGACCGTTCACAAGGCCCGCGACGCCCGCCGCGCCGCCCTCACCCGGCACCGCCACCACGGAGGCGATCTCCCCGCCGTAGACCCCGCGGCCACCGATGACCCCGAGCGCGACCTCTCCGCGCGCGAGCTCCTCTCCCGGCTCTCCCCCGAGGACCGCGCGCTGGTCACAGCCCACGCCGTCGAGGGCCGCGCCTTCAC
>JAEYZO010000955.1 GCA_023428035.1 Pseudomonadota bacterium
CTGCCACCTCGCGGCGCCGCCGCGCCGCGCACGGGGTTGGCGACTCGCGCGTCCTCGCGTAGCGTGCGCGGCCTCGCGATGACCACCAACTCGACGCACGGACCCATCGACCTCGAATCCCTCGACCTCGACGGCTTTCACGCCGAGGTGCGAAGGCTCCGCGCCGAGATCGACGCCTCGCTCGGGCAAGAAGACCTCGACCACCTCTACAAGGTCGAGCGCTGGGGAAAGGTCGCCACCGCCCTCGGCCTCGCCACCGCGTGGATCGCCCCCAACCCCTTCTCCGCCGTGGCCATCTCCCTCGGTCGCTCGACCCGCTGGCTCCTCATGCACCACGTCGGTCACCGCGGGTACGACCGCGTGCCGGGCGTGCCCGAGAGGTACACCTCGCGCGCCTTCGCGATGGGCTCACGCCGCTGGGTCGACTGGGCCGACTGGATGCTCCCCGAGGCGTGGATCTACGAGCACAACATCCTCCATCACCAGAACACGGGAGAGCGCCGCGACCCCGACCTCATCGAGCGCAACGTGTCGTGGCTCCGCAAGACGCCGCTGCCGATGCCCGTGAAGTACGGCCTCCTCGCGTTCCTCTCGGTGACGTGGAAGGCCAGCTACTACGCGCCCAACACCCTGCGCGTGTGGCTCCACCGCCATGACCCCAAGGGCGAGAAGCCCTCGACCACGCGGGCGCAGCGCGTCTCGGCGCTCCTGCGCCGGAGCTACCTCCCCTACGCAGGGCTGGTGTTCGTGGGGCTCCCCCTGGCCTTCACCCCGCTCGGGCCGTGGGCCGCGTTCAGCGTGCTGTGCAACAGCGCGATGGGTGAGGCGCTGTCGAACTTTCACACCTTCTTCGTGGTGGGGCCGAACCACACGGGCGACGACCTCTACCGCTTCGACGACCGCCCCCAGAACAAGGACGAGTTCATGGCTCGTCAGGTCGTCGGGTCGGTGAACTACCGCACCGGCGGAGACCTCACAGACTGGGCGCACCTCTGGCTGAACTACCAGATCGAGCACCATCTCTTTCCTGACATCCCGATGCGGCAGTACCAGCGGGTGCAGCCGAAGGTGCGGGAGCTGTGCGCGCGCTACGGGCTGCCCTACCTGCAAGAGCCCGTCACGCGTCGCTTCAAGAAGATGGCCGACGTGTTCGTCGGCAAGACCTCGATGCTGAGGGCCGTGCGGAGCGAGAAGCCGCGCTCCCGCGGCGAGGCCGTGGTCGAGGCGACGGCCTGACGAGTGAGGGGAGCGCTGCGCGAGGAACCCGCGCGGTGATACCTTCGCCCTCGCGATGAGCGGCGACGCGGCGAGCCGGATCGACCTCGTGCTAACCGTCCCCGAGACGAGCCCTGGGTGGGTGCTCGACGACGACGAGGAGCGTATGCCCGAGAGCCCCCTCCAGGTCGCCATCTGCGACCTCTTGAAGGCCATCCTCTCGTACTGGTGCGCGCGGCGCGGCGCCGACGCGCTCGTGAGCGGGAACATCGCCCTCCGCTGGGACAAGGCCCACCCGAGCAACGGCGTCGACCCCGACGTGTACCTCGTCGAGCCCGCGCCCCCGCTGGGGCTGCGGGAGAAGAGCCTCCGCACCTGGGTGAAGGGCCACCACCCGCCGCGCGTCGCCGTCGAGGTGGTGAGCGCAGAGACCGCCGACGTCGACTACAACGACAAGCCCGCCCGCTACGCCCGCAGCAAGACCCGCGAGGTCTGGGTCTTCGACCCGCTCAAGCTCGGCCCGAAGACCGCGGGCGGCCCGCACCGACTCCAGGTGTGGCGACGATTGCCGAAGGTGGGACTGCGCCGCGTGTACGCGGGCGACGGCCCCGCGCGCAGCGAGGAGCTCGGCGCGTGGCTCGTGCTCACCAACGAAGGGATGCGCCTCCGCCTCGCCGACGACGCCGAGGGTACGCGGCTCTGGCCCACAGAGGCCGAAGTTGCGTGGGCTGCAGAGGAGGCCGCGCGAGCCGCGGAAGAGACCGCGCGGGCCGAACTGGAGACCGAGCGCGCCGCGAAGGAGGCCGCCCTCGCCGAGATCGAGCGCCTCCGCGCCGAGCTCGCCCGCAAGACCTGACGCGGGCGTCGCAGGCGCGGGTAGTGAGCGGTTACCCCGCGGCGCAGGCGCGCCGCGCTGACTCGCCGTCGATCATCGCGATCAGCGCGTCCTCCACGCAGTCCCGCCCCGCCCACGCGTCGTAGTCCACCCCTGGCGCTCGCGCGCGGAACACGCCGTCGCGGCCCCGCGCCAACAGCGCCGGGAAGTGCTCCACCCCGTAGCCC
Organism: Pseudomonadota bacterium; assembly: GCA_023428035.1. Lineage (GTDB taxonomy): Bacteria > Myxococcota_A > Polyangia > Polyangiales > JAEYZO01. The sequence continues at coordinate 2,278 of JAEYZO010000955.1, forward strand.
CGCGGGTCGTCGTCGATGCAGTCGTCCACGAAGCGCCACGCCGTGCCGATCGCGTCGTGAGTCAGGAGCGCCGTCGATGCCATCTCACCCAACACCTCCGCGCCGCGATCCCGCCGCGGCGACGGGCCCACCATCAGCACTCCCGCGTGCCGCGCCACCGTGACACGGACATTCCCCGTCACCCGCCGCGTGGTAGCGTCGCCGCCCTCGACACCGTGACCTCCCCCCGCGTCATCACCCCTCTCCTCGCCCTCGGCGTCCTCGTCGGGTGCAGCTTCGACGACCGCTTTATCCGCCCGTACATGGGCGGCGCCGACGCGAGCGCGACGACCCAGCGGAGCTGCGAGGGGGGCGCGTCGGGCTGCGGGATGGTGAGCGTCCCTGGGGGCACCTTCGCGATGGGCGACCCCATGGCCCGACGCGGCGGGCCCGTACAGACCGCGATCACCGTGTCGCCCTTCATGATCGACCGCTACGAGGTCACCGTCGCGCGCTTTCGCCGCTTCTGGGACGCGGGCCACCCCGGGGTGCCCGACCAGTGGGTGGTCTACCGCGGCGGAAGGAACCTCCCCTGGGCGCTCACCACCTACGAGCCCGGCCGCGCCGCCGACATCGCCGAGTGCACCTGGAACCCCGCCGCGGGCAACTTCGAGTCGCGCCCCATCAACTGCGTCGACTGGTTCACCGCCCAGGCCTTCTGCGTCTGGGACGGCGGACGTCTCCCCACCGAGGCCGAGTGGGAGTTCGCCGCGAGGGGCACCGACGGAAGGGCCTTTCCGTGGGGCAACGAGGCGCCCGACGGGCGGCTCTGCTGGGGCGGAAACGACCAGGGCCTGATGGGCACCTGCGACGAAGAGGGCGGGGCCTTCACCCCGGGGGCGTCTCCCTTTGGGGCGATCCATATGTCCGGCAACGTCTGGGAGTGGACCGCCGACAGCTACGGCGACTACGGCAACTCCGACTGCTGGATGGGCGCCGCGCAGACCGACCCCATCTGCAGCGCCAACTCCGACAGCGACCGCGTCGTGCGCGGCGGGGCGTGGCACTACACCGACGCCGTCGACCTCCGCGCCGCGGCGCGAGGGGGCGTGTCACCCACCTCGCGAAATGTCTTCGGCATTGGCTTCCGCTGCGCTCGCTGATTGGTGCGCGCTCAGAACGAGAGGCCGTAGCCCCACTCTCCGCCGCCACCAGGGCGGGGCGTGAAGCGCAAGCCCGCCCGCGAGCTCGACCCGCTCGACCGACCCCCGAAGAGGAACCACACCAGGCTCCCCACCAGGAAGGCCGAGCCCACCGCGGCGGAGATGTTCGCGATGAGGTTGTAGGTGTTGGCGTCGTCCTGCGCCGACATCGCGGCCTGCGCCGTCGCCGCGGTGGCCGTGATGCACGCGCCCTCGGGCGCCGCGCATAGGCCGTTGCGGTCAGTGAGCGCCGCCTCTCGCAGCGTGAGCATCACCCCCCCCGTCGCGTACACCGCCGCGGCGATGCCCAGAAGCACCCACGGGCCCGCCCCCGCGCCGCGCGACGTCGACGGGTCGTCGAGCCCCGGCGGAGGGCCGAAGTCCGTCGAGAACACCGACGCGTCGCGAGACCTCTCCGTGACCGCCGCGTCGAGCGATGTCGTAGCGTCGGCCTCGTCGAACCCCGCCTCGACGACCGCGTCGTCTCCGCCGTCTCCCGCCGTCTGCCCGCGCGCGACGCTCGTCACGAGCAGCGCCGCGCACATCGCCCACCGGAGCGTGACCCCAACCCGACCTCTCACGCCCGACGACCCATCAAGACTTTAGGATGTTGTTCAGCGTCCCGAAGATCTGCGAGCCCGTCGGGTCGACCCGATGCGCCGCGCCGCGCTGGCGCTTGCGCTCCTCGGCCCCCTCGAACCTCTCGTGGCAGCGCACGCAGGCGTCGAGCTCCACCGACGAGATCGCCGCGCAGAACACGCAGGTCAGCACCAGGGCCACCTGACAGTGCGCGCAGGCCGCGCGCCCCGTCATGTTGAGGCAGTCGCAGCCCGGGCACCGCGCCCCCGCGGCTACGCCGACGTAGCCAGCGCGGCAGAACGGGCACGCGGCGAGCCCGGCCACGAAGGCCGCGCCGCAGGTGTCGCACTCGTGGTCGCAGCCCGGCGGGCCCGACGCTCCGTGGTGATGGCTCATGCCCCGCACCATATCGCGCCGCGAGGGCCCGATCGAGGCCCGCGCTCGCCGCGGGTTGTGCCTCGGGGCCCGGGGCTCGTACAGTGATCGGCGACGGGCCGCGGCGGTCGCGGGCCGCCCACCCCACACGGAGGACAGGAGGAGCGGACATGTTCACGGGCCGGGCTGCGGACACGCCCACGACCACGACCACGGCCACGACGCCGGCCACGACTGCGCCTCGCACCACCACAACCACGGCGACCACAAGCACGCCGCCGGGTGCGGCCACAAGGCCATCGAGCACGACGGCCACGTCGACTTCCTGCACGACGGGCACCTGCACCACGCCCACGGAGACCACCACGACTGCCACTCCCTCGCGGTGAACGGCACCAACCCCGCCGGGTGCACCCCCGACCACGACTGCGGCGCGCACGAGACCGACCACACCCACGGCCCCGACTGCGGCCACGACGCCGTGCCCCACGGCGATCACACCGACTACCTCGTCTCGGGGCACCTGCACCACCAGCACGGGCAGCACTGCGACGACCACGGCCCCGTCGTCGTGCGCTGAGCCCGCGGGGCGGCGCGTCCCTCATTCCCCCTATCGCTCTCCGCCCGTCGGGCGGTCCCGTCGCGGCGTCGCCTGGGCGGGGCCGGCGCC
>JAEYZO010000956.1 GCA_023428035.1 Pseudomonadota bacterium
GCCCACCGCGGCGGGGGCGACGTCGACGCTGGTCACCGCGGCCGCGCCGCCGAGGCCCGCCGCGGCGGAGAAGCCGCCGGTGTACGCGTAGAGGTTCAGCACCCGCAGGCCCCGCGCGAGCCTCCGCACCCTCCATCGAGACTCCCTCTGGTCGAGGAAGAGCCCGGTCTTCTGACCGCGGGTGAGGTCCGCGCGCAGGGTCATCCCTCGCTCCTTCACGGCCACGACGCCCTCGGGCGCGGCGCCGTAGAGCGCGCGCACCTCGTGGCCCTCGCCCTTCTTGCGGGTTCGTAGCAGGAGCGACGCGACCCCTCGCGCCGCGAGCGCGGGCTGGAGCGCGGCGGCCATCGGGTCGACCCTGGCCGCGGCCCCGGCGCCGTCGACGGAGAGCACCGCCCAGGGGCCGTACACGTCGCAGACGAAGCCCGGGGTGAGGTCTCCCTCGCCGTGGAGCAGCCGGTACGCCTCGGTGTCTGCGGGCACGACCCGGTCGCGCAGGGCGGCCGCGGCGCGCACCCGGGCGGAGAGCATCCCCGCGTCGAGGCGCTCGTCGCGGGTGCTCCACACGCGCGCGGCGATCTCGCCGCCGTCGACCACGGCGCGGGCCACGAAGCGGCCTCGGGCGTCGACCACGCGGGCGATGTCTCCCGGCGCGGCGGTGTAGGGCTCGACCGAGTTCGACCACACCCACGGGTGCCCCGCGGCGAGGGTCGCCTCGATCGGTCTCCGCAGGCGCAGCGTGACCTCGGTGCTCATCTCCGCCGTCGCCCTAACAGATCCCGCGAGGGTCCGTCACCGCCCCGCGTGCTCGACGGGGATGGTCACCCGGAACACCGCCCCCGTGGGCGAGGCCGGGTGCACCGAGACGTCGCCTCCGTGGGCCTGGGCGATGTGCTTCACCAGGGCGAGGCCGATGCCCGAGCCCCGGGCCGAGCCCGAGCGCGCGACCTTGCCGCGGTAGAATCGCTCGAAGACCCTCCGGGCGTCGTCGGGGTCGATGCCCGGGCCGTGGTCCTCGACGTCGAGAACGAGGCGGCCCGAGTCGCGGCGCACCCTCACCCGCACCGCGTCGGAGTCGCCCGCGTACTTGAAGGCGTTGTCGAGGAGGTTGAACACCAATAGCTGCACCGCCCGCTCGTCGAGGCGCACCCGGGGCAGAGCCTCGTCCACCTCGCACTCAAGCGCCGGCCGCTCGCGCTGGGAGCGGTAGCGGAACTGCTCCACCGCGCGCTCCACCGCCGCGCCGAGGTCGCCCTCGACGAACTCGAAGGACGAACGCCCCCGCTCCAGGCGAGCGAAGTCGAGCACGTTCTCGATGAGGGCCGTGAGCCGCTCGCTCTCCCTCACGATGATGTCGAGGTACTGCGCGCGCTTCTCGTCGGTGGGCACGCGCCCCGACGCGAGCATCTCGCCGAACATCCGGATCAGCGCGAGGGGGGTCTTGAGCTCGTGCGACACCGTCGCGATGAAGTCGCTCTTCAGGCGGTTGAGGCGCTCCTCCTTCCTCACCGCCCAGATGAGGAAGCTCACCCCGAGCACGATCACCGAGAGGGAGAGCGCGACGGAGAAGGCCTCGACGCGGCGGCGCGTGCGGGCGCGGGTCTCGAACTCCGGCGCGAAGCGCGGGGCGACCGACAGTCGCCATTTGTAGAGCGTCGTGGGGAAGCGCATCGACACGAGGAAGTCCCCCGCCGCGGTGAGGGGCCGCCCCACCACGATGCGGTTGCTCTCGTCGGTGACGTTGAACCTCCCCCGCGCCATCGGGTCGTCGAAGAGCTTGGGAAAGACCTCCTCGCGCATGAACTCCAGGTCGGTCTCGAGCACCACGTGCCACCGCCGGCCGTCGGTCTCCCGGGTGAAGTGCGTCACCAGCACGGCCTGCCCCAGCACCGCGCCGTGCCAGTGGCGGTGCGTGCCCGCCGGGGCCTCCTCGAGGCGCAGCTCGGGGCGCAGGTGCTCCTGCACCAGGGCGGTGAAGCGCTCGGCGTCGCGCGCGCCCCGCCGCGACACGCAGCGCAGCGCCCGGCCCTCGTGGTCGAGCACCAGCACCGCGCGCACCGCGGGCGAGATCCGCTCGGCGAGGTCGGGCCAGCGCGACGCGAGGCGCTCCAGGTCGTCCGGGTCGACCAGGTGCAACACCGCCCGGTCCGCCGTGATCACCTGGGCCTCGACGCGGTCGAGCTTCTCCCGCACCAGCAGCACCGTCGACTCGATGATCGACCGCTCCCCCAGGCGCTCCAGCGCCGCGGTGGTACGCCACGTCCACCGCGCGAGGAAGGCCGACGCGCCCACGATCGCGGCGAGCAAGATCCCCCGCAGCACCCTCACGACGCGCGTCACAGCGGCCCGAGGGTACCCCGCGCGGGGCCCTCATGACGCACTTGCGCCCGGGGCCCCCTTCGGGTCTAGTCTCCCGCACCGTGGGTCCCCTTCCGTCGCGACGTTCGTGGGCCGCCGCCGTGGCCCTGGCCCTGCTCGCCACCACCGCCTCGGGGTGCAAGAGCAAGCAGCCCGTCAACGGCGAGTGCGTCTTCAACTCCGAGTGCGAAGACGGCCTCGTGTGCGCCGGCCGCTACTGCCGTAAAGAGTGCAACCTCGACGCCCCCGCCGACGTGCGCGACCGCGACTGCCCCTCGGGCTTCTACTGCGGCACCACGGGGCAGGGCCGACGCGGGGCGTGCATCCCCGTGGGCGACCCGGGCTACTGCGTCTACGCCTCCGACTGCCGCGAGCCCCTGGTGTGCACCCCCAACGGGCAGTGCGCGTCGCAGTGCCGGCAAGACCGCGACTGCCAGGTGATCTCCCTCGACCCCACGGCCACCTGCGACCTCACGGCCGACGTGGGCGTGTGCTCCTTCCGCATCACCGACGCGGGCGCCCCGACCACCGACGCGGGGGGCACTGACGGCGGCGCGGGCGACGCGGGCGACGCGGGCGCCGCGCGCGACTGACC
>JAEYZO010000887.1 GCA_023428035.1 Pseudomonadota bacterium
CCCCAGGGTGAGCCCAGCGGCCCCCGCGAGCACGGCCCGCCCCGAGCGCGTGAGCGTGGGCATGGAGGGGCCTAGCGCCCCCCGTCGGTCACCGCCGCGGCGCTGCCGTGCGACCACTGCTCGCCGCGCGCCTCGGAGCGGCGGTAGGGCACCCGCGAGAGCGCCTCTTCGACGATGGAGTCCTGCGACAGCCCCTCGGCCTCGGCCTCGGCGGAGAGGATCATCCGGTGCGCGAGCACGAAGGGCGCGACGCGCTTCACGTCGTCGGGCACGCAGTACCCGCGGCCCTCGAGGAGGGCGTGAGCGCGCGCGGTGGTCACCAGCCCCAGCGACGCGCGCGGAGACGCGCCGAGCGCCACCCGCGGGTGCGAGCGGGTGAAGTGCGCCAGGTTGACGGCGTAGGCGTAGACCTCGTCGTCGACGTGCACCGACGAGGCCGTGCGCTGGAGCCAGAGCACGTTGTCGAGGGTCACCACGCCCTTCGGGACGGGCGGGTCGACGGCGTAGGTGCGCAGCACGCGGGCCTCGTCGGCGGCGCTGGGGTAGCCCAGCACCACGCGCAGCAGGAAGCGGTCGACCTGCGCCTCGGGCAGCGGGTACGTGCCCTCCTGCTCGATGGGGTTCTGCGTGGCGAGCACGAAGAAGGGGTCGGGCAGCCGGTGGGTCTCGCCGTCGATGGTGACCTGCGACTCCTGCATGGCCTCGAGGAGCGCGCTCTGGGTCTTGGCCGGCGCGCGGTTGATCTCGTCGCCGAGCACGACGTGGGCGAAGACGGGGCCGCGGCGCAGGGCGAAGGTGCCCTCGCGGGGAGAGAGCACGTAGGTGCCGGTGATGTCGCTCGGGAGCAGGTCGGGCGTGAACTGGATGCGCTTGAACGCGCCGCCGACGGAGGCCGCCATGGCCTTGATGAGCGTGGTCTTCGCGACCCCGGGCACGCCCTCGAGGAGGCAGTGGCCCCGCGCGAGGAGGGCGACGAGCAGGAGCTCGGGCACCTCGGGGTGACCCACGTAGGAGCGAGAGACCTCGTCGAGGACGGCGCGGCAGAGGGCCCGAGCCTGGGCGAGCGCCTCAGGGCGAGGCGCGGCGTTGGTGTCGGTCATTCCTTGGCCCTCGCGAGGGTGCGGAGGATGTCATTGATCCTCCGCCAGAGCGAGAGGAAGCGCCGCGCGTCGACCCGCGCCGCGCGGTCTTCTTCAGCGGCGACGGCGAGCGCGTCGAGCTCGAGCAGGAGCGCGCGCACCTCGGCGCGCTGGGGCTCGGTGAGCCTCTCTCCGGCGCGGGTGAGCACGCGGCGCACGTCGGTGGGCGGGGTGAGCCCCGCCGCGCGGAGGAGCGCTCCCTCCAGGAGGGTGCGGCTGAGGAGCGCGGGCAGTAGGAGGTTCGCTCCGCGCGCGGAGAAGATCGCGACGCGCTCGGTGACCCCCGCGGTGGTGCCCACGGGGCCGCGGGGGCCGTAGCGCTCGCTGGGGCGCCGTCCCCAGGCCGTGAAGGCGAGCGCGGCGACCGCGAGGGCGACCATCGCCGTCCCGAGGGGAGGCAGCGCGCGCGGCGCGCCGAGCAGCGCCGAGAGGTCGCGCAGGGCCTCGTTGAGGTTGTTCACCGCGGCGCGCTGGCGAGAGCGGGCCTGGGCGCGGCCGCGGTAGATCCCCGTGACGCGCGCGTCGCCCCAGACGAGGGTGACCCGCTGACCGCGGCGGCCCTCGGCGCCCGCGAGGAAGCGCATGAGGTTCTGCGCGAAGCGGCGGTTGCCCTCGAACTGCATCATGGTGTTGAGGAGCACGCTGGGGTCGCCGCCGACGAGGAGCTTTCCCCGGCCGATCTGCCCCACGAGCACGAGGCCCTGGTTCGAGCCCGCGAACTCGAAGAGGGGGGTGAGACGTCGGTGCGAGAGCGCCACCGGGAGGTTGGTGACCAGCACGTCGACGCCCTCGCTCAAGGGGTGCGGCCCCCGCGGTCGCGCGACCAGCAGCTCGGGCAGGTCGGCGGCGCGCGCCACGCCGCCCACCACGGGCTCCCGCTGGAACTGGAAGCGAGCGTAGAACTCCGACGACGCGCCCTGGTCGTCGAGCCAGGCCACGCGACCGCCGTCGTCGAGGAAGGCCTCGAGGTCGGCGAGCCCCACCGAGCGCCGTGGCCAGAGCACCAGCAGGGCGCTCCCCTGGGGGACGGCGTCCCAGTCGAGGCGGCGGGTGGGGGCGAGCTCGACCCCGGCCTCGCTCGCGAGGCGGGCCAGCTCCGACGTACCGTTCCACTCCCGGCTCTGGGGGTCATAGTCTGTCTGCGCCCTGACCTCGGGAGCCCACAGCGACAGCCCAACCCACGCGCACAACGCCCAGCCCAGCGAGGCCCACCGTGACCGCAGCGTCACCCCTAATGATCTCCCTCTCACGCCCGGAACTCCGGCCCGTGAGAGACTGTCCGAAGTCTTGATCGTGGCACCTCGGTTGCTATATTCCGTCGCATCGTGTGCCCTGCTCCTCGGGGCGCGCACAACACTCGGCCGGTGCTTCGCCACCTGGAGGTGCTGACCATGCTGCCTCCGTACATCATCGAAGAGATTCGCCGTCGTGAGAATGAGCAGCGGCGCAGCTATCAGCAGCCGCAGCTCGAACTTCCCGTCCCTGTGATCCCTCCTCCGTCG
>JAEYZO010000960.1 GCA_023428035.1 Pseudomonadota bacterium
CCCCCGGGCTGAGCGCGCGCAGCACCGCGGCGGTGGAGCCTCCGTCGGGGGCGCCCTCGACGGTGACCACCCCGCGGGTGAGGGGCTGCGCCACGGTCGCGACGGGCGCGAGCGAGAGCGCGAGGGGCAGCACCGCGGTCGTGAGGGCGCGCATGCCGCGGAGGATAACCGCTGCGACGATGCGGGTTCCACGCGGGCGGGGCCGTGGTGTAGAACGGCCTCGGCTCCATGGGCGGCGCGGGATCGATCGAAGACCCAGGGCGGAGACGTCTACTGGTGGGCGCGGCGGGCGCGGCGGGCGCGGCGATCGCGGGGGCGGGCTGCAAGAAGAACCGCGACGCGGTGACCCTGGGGCTCTACGCGGCGCTCACCGGCCCGCAGGCGGATTTCGGCACCTCCACCCAGCAGGGCGTGCGCCTCGCGCTCGAGAAGATCCCGGGCGGGAGGCTCCTCGGAAAGCCCGTGCACCTCGCGGTCGAAGACACCCGCGGAGACTCCTCCGAGGCGGCGAGCGCGGTGATGCGGCTCATCCACGTCGAGGGCGCGGCGGGCATCCTCGGCGAGGTGGCGAGCTCGCTCTCCCTCGCCGGCGGGCGCATCTGCCAGCGCTACGGGGTGCCGATGGTGTCGCCGTCGAGCACCAACCCCGCGGTGACCTCGCTGGGGCCCTACGTGTTCCGGGTGTGCTTCATCGACCCCTTCCAGGGAGACGTGATGGCGCGCTTCGCCCGCGAGACCCTCCGCGCGCAGCGGGTGGCGCTCTTCATCGAGCAGGGCAGCGCCTACGCCGTGGGCCTCGCCGAGGCCTTCCGGCGGTCGTTCACCGCCGCCGGGGGCGCCATCAGCGACACCCAGGCCTACCGCTCCGGCGACACGCACTTCTCGGCGCAGCTCGGGTCGATCCTCGCGTCGAACCCCGAGGCGATCTTCGTCCCGGGCTACTACACCGAGGTCGCGCTCATCGCGCGCGAGGCGCGCGGGCAGGGCTTCCGCGGAAAGATCCTCGGCGGCGACGGCTGGAGCTCGGCCTCGCTCACCCGCAACGACGACGACAAGCTCGTGGGCGACTACTTCTCCGACGGCTTCTCGCCCGAGGGCGCCACCACCGACGTCGCCCGCGACTTCGCCGCCCGCTTTCGCCGGGCCTACAACGCCGAGCCCAGCGGCCTCGCGGCGCTCGGCCACGACGCAGCCCTCGCGCTGGTCTCGGCCATCGAGCGAGCGGGCACCACCGAGCACCGGGCCGTGCGCGACGCGCTCGCGTCGACGCGAGACCTCCAGGGCGCCACCGGGTCGATCACCCTCAACGAGCGCCGCGACGCCGTGAAGAGCGCGGTGATCATCGAGGTGCGCGAGAGCGGCTTCCGCTACCACTCCACCATCAACCCGACCTGAGGTGAGCCGATGAGCGCCGTGGGAGCCTCCCCCGACACGACGAACACCGGCTACGCCACGCCCCTGTGGCAGCGGCTCACCCGCCCCGCGCTCGCGCTCCTCGCCCTGTGGCCGCTCTACCAGATCGCCAAGGGGGCCGCGTCGCGCCCCGCGGCCTTCGCGCAGAACCTCGTCGAGGGCGTCTCCCTCGGGGGTATCTACGCGCTCATCGCCCTAGGCTACACCATGGTCTACGGCGTGCTCGGGCTCATCAACTTCGCGCACTCCGACGTGTTCATGGTGGGCGCCTACGTGGGGATTTTCTCCGCCGCGGCCTTCGGCATCACCGCCGCGTCGCAGCACGCCTCGTCGGTGCCCGTGGCCCTCGCGTGCGTCCTCGCCGCGATGGTCTTCTGCGCCGCCCTCGGGATGCTCATCGAGCGCCTCGCCTACCGACCCTTGCGCGACGCGCCGAAGCTCACACCGCTCGTCACCGCCATCGGCGTGTCGATGTTCCTCCAGAACGCGGGGATCCTGCTGTTCACGGCGACGCCGCGGGGCTTTCCCCCGATCGTGCGCGCGACCCCGGTGGCGCTCGGGCCGGTGACGGTCACCAACGTGAAGCTCATCGACCTCGGCGCGGCGCTCGCGCTGATGGTGGCGCTCACGCTGCTCGTGCAGCGCACCCGCGTGGGCCGCGCGATGCGGGCGATCAGCACCAACCTCGAGGCCTCGCGCTTGATGGGCGTGAACCCCGACCGGGTGATCGCGCTGACCTTCGGGCTGGGCTCGGCGCTCGCGGGCGCTGGAGGTATCCTCTTCGGCCTCGACCAGCCCAAGATCGACCCGCTCACGGGCGTGCAGCCGGGGCTCAAGGCCTTCGTCGCCGCCGTGCTCGGGGGCATCGGGAACATCCCCGGCGCGATGCTGGGCGGGCTGCTGATCGGCCTCGTCGAGCAGCTCTCCGCGGCCTACCTGTCGAGCTCCTTCGCGCCGGCCATCGTGTTCTCGATCCTGGTGGTGGTGCTGCTGGTGCGCCCGCAGGGCCTCCTGGGGCGCGTGACCCGAGAGAAGGTTTGAGGGCGATCCTCCTCGCGCTCCCGCTCCTCGCGAGCGGGTGCTCCCGCGGATGCGTCGACTCGCCCTACACCCAACACGCCGCGGTCGACGCGGGCCCGCGCGCCGTCGCGCCCTCAGGGCGGTGCGTGGCCGAGGTGGCTCGCGCGAGCTGGTTCGAGCCGCCGGCGACGGGCGACGTCGACGTCGTGTCTCCCGCGTGCCGGGGCGGGCGCCTCGCGGTCTTCGTCTCCCGCGGCCACACCCTCTCCGTCGCGGCGCGCTCGCTGGAGCCGGGCTCGGGCTTCGGGCCTCCGCGGGTGTTGAGCGCGGGGGTCGACCGGCTGGGACCCGTCGCCGACGAGGGGATCGACGGCCCGGTGGCGTGGCGCGCGCCCACGGCGGGCGGCGAGGGCGAGGTCGACGAGGCCTGGGTCGCGACCCTGCGGGGGG
>JAEYZO010000914.1 GCA_023428035.1 Pseudomonadota bacterium
CGACTCGCTCATAGTGTGCTGCGTCGCTATTAGACAGCGTCAGGCCCTTTCGATCCTTAAGCCACTTCTCACAAACCTGATAGCCCCCCACCTCGAAAAGCCAAACGTCCTCCGGCACGCCAGCGAAGCCACAGGTTGCCTGTCTATCAATCCATACAGTGTCGTCGCTCCAGCTAACTCTCTCGATCTTTCGTCCTAACATGCCTACTCGCTTGGTGGTAGAAGTGTCAACTTGTGATTCCAGTAAGTGAAGAGAAACAAGCCTTGCGCCGAGCGGCACTAGCGCTCTGAAGAGCGACTCGCTAGAAAAAGGAATCCGAGGGAACTCAGAGCGAAGATACTCCGCGTAGCGATTTCGGTATCCAGGGCTGTACAGAATCGCGTACACGTAGTGTAGGACGTCCTCTGGCGACATGATTTCCAGCAAATCTTGCGCTCCACGTGCTTTGATGCCGAGTCGGTCCGCGACTCGCCGCAAGACAGAGGTGTCAAAATTGGGTCGTCGCCCTTCAGTCGACAAGTCACGTTGTCTCGACTCCGCGTCGGGCGACAGATACAACGGGAAGACTGTGCAACTTCTAGTGGCCTCGCCCGCCTTCATTTCCACCAGCAGGCGAGACACGAAGGCCGCGTTGCACGCCCCAGCGGCCTGAATGCGCGCAGAAATCAACGCCACGTTGTCGTGGAGCATGTGCCTTAGAGTTGGATACTTAGAATCGCCCTTTTCAATGATTGCGGGGTTGTAGTAGATCCATCGGTCATCGAATGGTCGATACGTGATCGGTTTGATGTGCTTGTGAATGTCCGAACTCGCGATCTTCTCCCGGGCGTCCTTCAGACTCCAGTGCGGGGTATCCTTGACGCTGTATCTCTCGCGGATAGCAGAGAGACTGTTCTCTCTGGCAACATCCTCGAACCGAGCTGTCAGCGTCGCCTTGGAAACGTCAGTCAAGAAACCGTCTCGGTGCGTCTTCACGCCGCAGGAATTGACAGGCATCAACTCCGTTAGAGAGGGGAACGCCTGGTACTCGTCGAGGTTGGTGTCGTCGAAGGGAATCAGGAAGAACGATGGCGATTGAGGAAGAAGCGTTGCCCATTCTCCATCCGAGAGTCGCCGCTTTGCAAGATCGTCGTACTTCGCCTTGCGCGCCCCCCAACAATCCGAGTGACGTACGCTCGCGCCGGAAGCAACACTGGCGCGTGCCGCAACTGCAATGCACACGCCTTGCTGGATATCGAACACGTTCTCGTTGGCGAAGCCTAGTGGAGGCATCTCGCCAACATTAGAGTCGCCGTGAAGGTCGAGCACCGTGAGTATGGGGAACTGGTCTAGAAGCTCCCGTCGTACGCCTCGATGGATGACGCCTCGCAGATACCCATGGTTCGTAATCATCCCCCAGACGCCGACTCCGGCCGATTTCAATATCTCTTGGCTAAGTCGAATAAACTTGAGGTAGTCATCGGCAAGGGCGACGAGCCCTTGCTCCCCTCTCACGTGTTTCTTGTAGTCCACCATTAGGCCATCGATGAAACAGTTCTGGTTGAAGCTCGTCACTGAGTAGGGTGGATTTCCGAGAATCACAGAATAGCGTCGGGTTCGCTTCAGAGCGTTAACGGCGCGAGCCTCGTTGGCGAGTGCAACAGAGAAGCCTTCGAGATCGGGTTGAACGTCAGCTGGAGGTTCTAGGCTGTTTGTTAGATAGACATGAAGACGAGTCGCGGTGCCGAGTTCGTAGCCGGTCTCTGTTAATTTGAAGGAGAGCTTAAGGTGTGCGACAGCGTACGACGCCATCATGAGCTCGTAGCCGTGCAGTCGCGGCAATAGCGCCGCCTCGACGTAGTCCTGCCAGCGACTTAGAACGCGCTCGTCGTTCCAAGACTCGGCACCAAAGTCGCGGCACCAGCGTTCCTTCATCGTACGCTCGATGAGTTCAATGCATTCATAGAGGAAAGTTCCAGTGCCTGCCGCAGGATCGAGAATGCACACGAAGTGATCGCCCGCTTTCGTGCCGTCTGGAAGCTTGAGGCCGTCGGTGCGCTTCGCGACGTCGGCCCACGTGTCGGTTGATGCGAGCCCGTCTTCGAGGCCGAACTCGCTCTGCAGTATTTCGTGGATTGCTCGCACGATGTACGAAACTACCGGGCGAGGGGTGAAGAAAACACCGCGCTTCTTCTTCTGGTCGTTGTCGTAAGCCGCGAGAAACGGCTCGTAAAAGTGGATAACAGGATCTGTCGTGCTGTCGGACCCTTTGTCGCCCGCACCGAAGACGTATGTGACGTCGATGCGGTCGAGGAGATCGGCAATGTCGTCGACCAGCCAAAGCAGGCGGCCCCGCTGCTCGTCCATTTTCACTGAGAGCGCCGACTTGAAGAGGTCGTTAAGGAAGGGGCTCGCCGCCGGGAGGTACTTGAGCGCGCTCTGCCGCGTGAACCGGTCGCCCGTCGTCGCGATCTGGTCGTTCCCAAGCCAGCGCGCGGTCAAGAGACCGTAGGTGATGGTCTGCGCGAAGGCGTCGGCGTACTCTTCCTCCTTTTGGTCATGCACCAACGCGACCTTGAAGGCGTTGTATAGGTCGCGAAGCGGGCCCTCCTCGGGCTCGTCTTCGAGCTGCGTCAGGGCGAGTCGGCGCAGGTAGCGAGCACGGTACGCGAGCTCCTGCGCGAGCTCCGCCGGGTTGCGTACCTTCGCCTTGCTGACGACGAAGAAGCGCGAGAGCAGGTTCACGACGTCAGCGGCGTCCTTGTGGCTGTGGCCTTTACGCAGCTTTCCGGTGAGTTGCTCGCGCCCCTGCCACAGCTCGATGCAGGCCTGGTTCGCGTCGGGGTAGACGACGAGCACGTTGTGGAAACGGTTATGCTTCTTGAGGTACTGCCGCAGCTTCTCCGCCTGGGACTTGGTTTTGAGTGGGTAGACGATGTAGCCGAGTAGGCGGCTGTTGTCGTCGCGGAGCGTGACGCCACTGAAAGGGTTGGTACCACCGTATTCCTTTTCGCGCTCCTCGGAGTCGATGCCAATGTCGTGCTCGCCTGGTAGCGGGAACGCGCGTAGACGTCGCTCCGCATCAGGCTTCTTCCGGAGCCCAAACCCGCGGGCGATGGTGTCGAGCAGATCAAGGATCGACTCCTGCAGATCCTTCTCGACGACGTTCTTCGTCGTGCAGACCTTGAGCAGGTCCTCGGCCTGCTTGCGTTCATCGGTCGTCGTGAAGGCCTCTTGCCACGAGGCTTCGCCGAGCTTCTTGAACTGCCTGTCGTAGATGAGGCCGATGCGCTCTCGCGCATCAGCACGGTCCCAGGCGCGCGCGCTCTCGGTCAGGAAGAACGTCTCGAAGCCGTCGGTCTTCGCATTGAACGTGCCGAAGCACGCGAGGCGCCCGGTGTGCCCCTCACGCTCGTCGATGATCGACACCACGCATAGCGTCTCGTTCATCTTGCCTTTCAAGGCTGATGCGTCGAGACTGCCGGCGCCGCGCTGAAAGCCCTCCAACGCCTCCGCGACCAGACGTGCGAGTGCGTCTTCTGCGATGTCTAGGTAGGCGAGTTGGCGCGACTTGAATGCCGGGATGTCAAGGAGCTCGCGGTGCGTGAGGTTCGCCTCGATGAGAAGGGTGTGATGCGGGCGCGTGGGTGTCTTGGGCCAATATCGTACCTCGTCGGGGATGTATTTCGCGACGGCGTCGGAGCTGCGGATCACGGTCGCGCGCGGGATGCCCTGGCCATCACCGAAGCCCGCTCGGAGAAGCGGCGTCACGAAGCGAGTGTCGCCGGGCGAATCCGTGTCCGGCGCGGCATCCGCGAACTCGAATCCTTCGATGTGGCCCGAGTCGTTTTTGGTCGTGCGTGATCTTGCGCGAGGGGCGTCGCCAAGAATGTGCCGGATGAAGTCTTCCTTGGTCAGCATGGGTCCTCGCTTGTTTTCACGGAGTCATGTGTGGTGCCGACGTGGCGTAGCTGGAGGATTCGGAATCCTCGGATCTGAATCGCGCGACGGTCCTCTTCGCCGAAGACGCCTGCAGCGACCGCTGAGGCGCCCTGCTGGAAGGGCCGTCCCACTTCGCGTCCAAGTTCCTCGAGGGGCGCATCGCCGTCAACCACGCGACGCACGGCGATCAGGAGATCTTCGGCGGCGACAGGGCGCGATGCGTCTTCGGAGAACCCCAGGTCCTTGCGCGTAGCTGCGGGATACGTGTCACTGTCGAGCGCGAGCCAGAAGTTCTTGCTCCACTCCACGGGCTTCTCGGCCGTCCAGAGCCAGTGAGGGACGTTGTCAACGATGCGCGGTTGGATCTGACGCGTGTATTCCCTGGCTTCTCCGCCCTTACGTCCGAGGCTCGCCCACGCGATGATGCGGTCGTCCGCCTGTCCACCGACCTCGCGAAGCCAGCCGTTCCATCCGGCGACCCAGGCGGGCTTGATGTCGCGCTCGGACATCATGCGCTGGAGCCGCTGTTGGTACCCTGCGATCTGCTCGATGGCGCGGTCGCTCTCCCATGCGTTGAGCGCCGAGATACCCCGATAGCGGTACTCGGCCATCCAATCGGCCTCGGCGCCGGTTCCTTGCTCGAGGCCAAGAGTGAAGTCGATGGCGAGGGTCTTGTTGGCGATGCGCTCTCGGAGCTGTAGCTCCTCCTCCAGCGCCTCGGGGAGGAGCAGGTTTACGATGACAGGAGCCTGTCCTCGGCGCGCGCGCCACCAGTACTCTGGCACCTTGAGTCCCGCTGTCCCATCGCGCGCCACGAGCGCCGCGAGCTCGGGGAAGTCTTCGGCCTTTTCGATGGCGGGGTTGAGTCGACGGTCGATGCGGCCCGCGCGCTGGATCATGCGCACGGGGTTCCAGTGCACGTCGAAGTTGATGAGTAGCGCCGCGTCCTGGAGGTTCACGCCTTCGGCGAGCACGTCGGTCGCGAGGAGCACGTCGATGGGGTGCTTGATGGCTTGCATCCAGCCGGACTCCCACAGGCTGGCGAGTTCGCCCTGGTCGCCGGTGAGGTCTCTGATCGCGGCGGGGCGCGACGGACCGAGGCGGTAGAAGGGCGCGAAGGCGTTGATGACCGTGTCGCGCTCTTCGGTCTCGCCGCTCACGACAGCGATGCGCGCGACGAGGTCGATCACCTCGTCCTTCGAGACGGTGTACCCGGCGTCGTCGGAGAGCCCGCGCAGCACGGTCTTCCACTCGTTCCGGTCGAGGTTCTTCGATGCGCGTAGCACCGCGTCGAGGTAGGCCAGGGTGTCGGTGAACTGCGAGAAGACGATGGCCTTCTGGCCGTCCTTCCGTGCGCGCAGGAGCCTCGCGACGAGGTGACGCAGCTTGGAGTCGGTCACCACGCGCATCCCCCACGCCGCCGAGGTAGGCCAGTCGACGTCCGCGCCGCCGTTGATGAACCGGCGCGGCCAGTCGGCGTGGGCGAAGCGGCCGAAGACGACGTCGGCGAGGCCGGGCGCCGTTCGCAGGAGCGTCGAGAGGTCGCGGACGAGGTCGTCGCGTAGTTCCCAGAGTCGATCGAGCTGCTCGCGGCGCTCGGTAGTCTGCTCGTCGTCGCGCTCGAAGAGGTCGAGCTGCGGCGGCGGAGGGTCGTCGCTGTCGGCGGCCGCCCTCGCGCTCATGTGGGCTTCGCTCCATCGGGCGAGGGGGTCTCGGGCGCGTGGCTTCGTGGCGCCGCCGGTGAGCAGTAGGTCGATGCGCTCTCGCTCCACGGCGGGCACCTCGTCGAAGAGGCGCGAGAGCTCGTAGGCGAGGGACTTCTCACGCTTCCGGTCGGAGACCTCACGGCACAGGTCGAGGAGCTGCTTGAGCCGGTGTGTGTGCAGCGCGAGCAGTCGCAGAAGCGTGATCAGGAAGGCCACGGGCGAAGACTCCAGGCGCTTCAGCACCAGCACCCGCTGCAGGCCGACGACGGACGACACGTCGCTCGCGTCGCGGACGCCGTCGCGAACGTCGGCCCACATATAGACCTTGAGTGAGAGCGGAGCGGTCTCGCTCGCGCTGCCCGTGTCGTCGGCCTCGAAGAGCGGGAGGAAGCGCGCGAGCACGTCGCGGGTGTCGTCGTAGACGTCTTCGTAGACGAGCTTCTCGGGCGCGGCGGCGTCGGGCCTGAAGAGCAGCTTCGCGTTGGAGCCCTGCTCGCGCTCGATCTGTTTGCAGAGCGCGCGCGAACGCTGGACGACGATGCGGTCGAGGAGCTCTCCGGCGATGCGGGTCTGTGGCGTCGCGGGAGGTTGCCCGCTCTGGATGGCAGCGCGCACGGCGGCCTGCTGTTCGACGAGTCGCTTCTCCTGTTCCTTGAGGTAGTCGCCGACGCGCGGCACCTGCACCCCGAACTGAAGGTCGTCGCGGAAGTCGGTCGCGTAGGCGAAGCGGGCCTCGAGGTTGTCGTGAATGAGTCGCGCGGCGACGTCCACGTTGCCCTTGCCCTTTCTGGCCTTCGCGACGCGCTCCTCGACGTCCTTGAGAGCACGAGAACGGTACTGGAGCGCCGTGGTGTTGTCGTTGAACCAGAGAGGCTTTCCGAACATCAGCGCCGCTTGCTGGCGGAGGTCCTCGAGGCTGTTGTTGACCGGCGTCGCGGTGAGCAGGAGCACCTTGCGGCGTAGGTCTTTCCGCGGCTGGAGCCGCAGCAGGTCGCGGAGCACGATCGAGCGCCGCGCCCCGACCGATCGGAAGTTGTGCGCCTCGTCGACGATCACGAGGTCTGACAGGAGCAGGTGCTCCATGTCGCTCAGGTCGGTGCGGTTCCGTGGCGCAAGCACGTCGCTGGTCGGCACGATGCGAGATAGCTTCGAGTGTGAGAGGACGCGGATCGTAGCGATTGGTACGCCGTATGCGGCGAGGGGGGGGATCGCTTCGCGCTGCCAGGTGCTGACGACCGAGTTGGGCGCGAGCACCGTGACGCGGAAGGGGTCGGTGGAAGGCTTCTTCTCCTTCGCGAGCTGGTCCCCCCACGCGTTCGCGTAGTGCACCACGACGGTCGTGGCGACGTAGGTCTTCCCGAGGCCGACGCCGTCGCAGAGCATCGCGCCGCCGTACTCCTCGAGCTGCGCCACGAGCCGCTGCGCCGCCTGACGCTGGTAGGCGGCGGCCGGATATTTCTCTGTCTTGGAGTGCAGCGTGTGCGTCTGGCCGACCATGCGCCCGATGTGATCGAGCAGTACGAGCCAGGCCTTTTCGCGCGCGTCGCACTCCTCCAACGAGGTGACGCGGCGCGTGGGGCGAGCCAGGTGCTTGTCGAGATACTCGCGCGCTTCGCGGTCCCATACGCGGCGCGGCGCGGACGAGAAGGAAGCGGCGGTGTCCCAGTGGCCCCAGTCGTCTCCGGGGCGCACGTGACCGAGCGCGAGGTGCGCGCAGATGTGCAGGAGCGCGTCACGCACGACCTGAGCGGGCTGGTCGAAGTCAATGGCGGCGAGTACGCGATCGGGCTCCGGAACGAGCCGCGCGACGGTTCCCGTCTCGGGTTCGACGGCGAAGGCTCCCGCGGGCGCAGTGAGGAGATCAACGAGGGCCCACGCGGAGGGGATGTTGAAGCGCGCCGAGAGGAAGGCGTGGAGTTCATCGAGCGCCTCGCGAGGGCGCTGCGTGAGCGCGTCGTACTGCTCCCACCAGCCCGCGTCGGACGGGTGAGGGGAGGGCGAGGTCGGGAGTCCGCTCACCCACGCGGCGACGGGGCCGTCTTCCGCGGAGGTGCTCCAGACCGCGTCTCGGAGCGTGGAGCGCAGCGGGAGCGCGTCGTCATTCGGCTTCGACGGGCTCCACGAGAGCGCGTGTTCGGCGAAGAGCGTGGCCTCGCCGAAGCCGCCCAAGCGCAGCGCGAGTCCCACGAGCGCGTGCGCGGCGTCGAGCGCGAACCCGCCTCTCGTCAGCGGCAGCGCGAGCGCCGGCACCGGGGAGATGAGGTCGGGATCGGCCTGCAACCACGTGCGCGCCGTGGCCGGAGCCCTCGTGAACGGCGCGCGGAGTGTGACGGTGGAGGGATCGGCGGAGGTGAACTCGGCCTCGACGATTAGCGGTGGATGCGACGATGAGAGCGCGAAGCGGAGCCGCGTGATGGCGCGACGCGAGAGGCGATCGGCGATCTCGGACGCGGTGAAGTCGTTACGCGAGGCGCCCGAGGACAAGGTCGCCGTGACCTCGTGGCTCGCGCCGAAGAGCAGGCTGGTCAGCGCGCGGAGGTAGTTCGCGGCGTCGACCTCGCCGCCGAAGCGCAGACGCAGCTCTCTCTGCTCTTCACGCGCGACGTCCCGCGGTGCGTGCGTGGGTTTGGCGCGTCGCGCCTCGCCAGCCTGAGCGTTCAACTCATCCCTCGCCCCGGTCGCTCCCGCCGTCCTCGTCCAGTTCACCCTCGTGGTCGACCCCAATGCGCGGGCGAGGGTGCCGTACGCGGCTCCGCGCGACAAGACCTGAGTAACTGAGCGCCCCGGGGAAGCCTCGCCACGCCGCGACGAATGCGCCGCCCCGGCGAAGGCGCCCGCCTCGCCGATTCTCGGACACTCCCCCTACTTGGCCGACGGCGCGGTCCCGCCGCAACTCTCCGCAGCGTTGCGGCAGCGTGTTTTCGCGAGGACCACCCCGCGGGCTTCGGGCTCCGCAGATCTCCGAAGCCCTGCCATTCCACGAGTCACGCGGCTGGGGGTCCTCCCGGAGAAGGAACTTCGTCGGACGAGCTCTCCGCCGTCCGCGCGTAGACGAGGCCCTCGAGGCTCACCCCCAGCGCAGACGCCAGTTGGAGCACCACCCGCAGCGTCGGCACGTGCTGCCCGGCCTCCACGCGGCGGAGGAACTGCGGCGTCACCCCGGCCTTCGTCGCGAGTTCCTGGCAGCTCCACCCGCGGGAGCTTCGGAGACGTCGGAGGCGTTGCGGAAAGGCGTCTAGCGTCGTCTCCAGGTCCTCCGCGCGGCGCGGCGGCCCCGCGTTCGGAGCGTCGTTCGGCGCGGTTTCCACGGTGAGGGCCGTGCTTTCTGTCGCGAGCAGCGCGGAAAGCTCTACGCGCAGCCCAGTTGCGACGCGGGCGAGGGTGCGGGCCGTGGGGTTTCCGCTGCCCTGCTCGATGCGCTGGAGGTGGTTGAGCGCGATCCCCGCGCGCGCAGCCGCTTCTTCGAGGGTGAGGCCCTGCGAGCGTCGCTCCGCGCGGATGCGCTCCCCCAGCGACGGAACCGCGGCGGCATCGGCGGGGGTGGTCCGTCGGCGCGGCGCCATCGACGGGACCATCCCGTCTGCGACCGTTGACCTCTACCTCTCAGAGTGAGAATGAAAGAACTTATAGGTTCGTATTCTGCGCGTGGGCCTCCATCGCCGCCGCGGTTGGCGGACGAGGGGCCGCGAGGAGTCGCCGTGAAGCACAGCACCCTGGTTCAACTCGTCTGCATCGCCGCCGCGGTCACACCCGCAACTGGCTACGCGCAACCGCGGAGAGCGCCACGCAACGTCCGCCACGCCGCTCCGCAACCGGTGGCGGCGCCCGCAACGCTGCCGACGAGCGTGTGCGCGGCGGGGACCTTCACGCTCTGCCCGTGCGGCGCCGAGGAGGGGCGTCGCGCCTGCGCCCCCGACGGCTCCCGCTGGGAGGCCTGCGAGTGCCCCTCGCGGTCGCGGGTCGAGCTGCCGCGCGCGATCTCGGTCGCGCTGCCGATGAGGAGCGAGTCGAGTCGCTACTTCTCGGTCGCGCTGCTGGGCGGGTACATGG
>JAEYZO010000938.1 GCA_023428035.1 Pseudomonadota bacterium
CTCTCGGCCGCGGGCGTGGGCGCGGGCTCCGGGGCGGGGGCCTGCTGCCGGAGCGCGATCTCGCTCTGGGGCACCGCGTCGATCACCGCGCCGCGGTCGGTCACCACGGGTCGCGGCGGGATCACCGCCTCGGCGAGCTCCGAGCGGAAGGACACCGGCGCGCCCGCGACGAGCGACAAGCGCACGTCGCGCCAGTCTTCGCCGGAGACGTTCTGCACGATGCCCCAGGCCTGCACCTGCGCGCGCTCGCCGTCGAAGACGAGGCGGTACGACGGCCGCCAGATGGGGGTCTCGACGGTGTAGCCCACGAAGAGGTCGTGCTCGCCCGGGTCGAGCGACACCCGCACGGGACGTCTCTCCCGCGGGTTCGGAGGGTGGCTCTCGTCGCCCTGGTTCTCCGGCGGCATCGGGAAGGCCGCCGCGCGCACGGAGCTCCCGCCCCGCTCCATCACGGCGAGGGTCGCGAGGAAGTCTCCCACCTCGGACTGGAGCACCCTGAAGCGCACCTCGCCGCCCGAGACCCTCCCCTCGCGCTCGAAGTAGCCGACGCCGTTGCGGTAGACCACCACGCGGCGCAGGGGGAGCGTGGCGGAGGTCTCCACCGCGGGGCCTCGCGCGCAGGCGGAGACAGACACCGCCCCGATGAGGGCGAGCGACGACACGACGGGACGGAGCTTCATGGGCGACACCTCGGGGACGAACGACACCCCTCGGCGCGCGGAGCTTGGACGGCGTCGGGCGGGCGGAGTTCGCGGGAGGGCGATGAGGCGCGATCGCGGGGTGGGATGTCAACGCCGACGAGGGCGGGAGCTCACTCGGGGTCGCGGATGAAGGTGCCGCGGATCTGGTGCGAGCCCGAGGCGTCGTCGAAGGTCGCGACGTAGGTGACGCGCACGCTGTCGGCGGAGGGGCCCTCGGTGACCGTGACGTCGACCGACTGCGTGGACTGGTCCCAGTCAAAGTTGTTGCGGGTGTTGCCCGTGCAGCCGAGCACCGAGAGGCGCACCCCCTCGGCGGAGCTCACCCCGTTGCGGAAGCTCAACCGCGCGCCCGGCGAGAACGCCCGGTTGTAGATCCCGTCGGCGCCCGAGACCGTGAGGTTCGCCATCACCCAGCGGCCGTGCGCGTCGAGGGTGTCGAAGCGCACCGTCGACTGCGTCGAGCGCTGCGTGAGCCGCATCTCGACGTCGTTGGTCGAGAACTCCGGCGTGCGCCCCACGCGGCCCGACATCGACTCGGCCTGACCCAAGGTCGTCGTCGACGGCTCCGCGCTCGAAGGGCTGGGCTCGCGGGTCGGGGCCGGCGGGGGGTCGCTCCGGTCTTCGAAGTTGTAGAAGCAGCCGGTCGACGGCAGCGCCAGCGACAGCGCGACGACGGGGACCAATGCAAGTGCGCGCATGGGTGTCTCCTCCCTTGAGGTGGTCACAGCGACCGGCTGCCCGCGAGAGCACGGGTCGTTCCAGCGGAGTGTCTCTCCGTCGCGTCGCGCTCACAACCGCGCCGCCGAGGTTTTCGCGCGGGGCTCGCGCGCTGGCCGTGGCTCCCGCCGTGACCACGGTTCACGCCGCCGTGAACCTCAGCCCGCGATGCGCGCCTCGGCCGCCGCCCCGGTGAGCTCGAAGCGCCAGGGCCCCGGTCGGGTCGGCTTCTCGAGCGCGGGAGAGAGCGCCGCGAGGAAGGCCTTTCGCGACCACGGCTTCGCGCCGAAGCGCTCGAGGTGGTCGGTGCGGGTCTGGCAGTCGACGAAGTCGAAGCCCCACTGCGCGAGGTTCGCGAGCAGCGTGGCGAAGGCCACCTTCGACGCGTCGGGGGCGCGCGCGAACATCGACTCGCCGAAGAAGCCGGCGCCCAGCGCGAGGCCGTAGAGCCCGCCCACCAGGGAGTCTCCCTCCCAGGCCTCGACGCTGTGCGCGAGCCCCCGCTTGTGCAGCTTCACGAAGCCCGCGCGCAGCTCCGGGGTGATCCACGTGCCCTGCTGCCCCTCGCGGGGCGCCGCGGCGCAGCCGTCGATGACCGACTCGAAGGCCGTGTCGGCGCGCACCTCGTACACGCCGCGCCGGAGCTGTTTTCGCAGCGAGCGTGGCAGGTGCGCCTCCTCGGGGCGCAGCACCCAGCGGGGGTCGGGGGAGAACCAGAACAGCGGCAGCGAGGCCGACAGGGGCCAGGGGAAGATCCCCGAGCGGTACGCCAGGAGGAGCCGGTCGGGGTCGCAGTCGCCGCCCACGGCCACGATGCCGTCGGCGTCGGCTCTGTCAGGGTGCGGAAAGGCGTGGGCTCGGGTCAGCCAGCGCAGGGCCATGCGCCGTCAGTTGTAACGCGGCAGGGCGTCGCCTCGCACGCGCGCACGCACGCTCTGGAAATAGTCGAGGAGGTACTGCTCGGCGTCGTCTTCGTCGACGTGCGTGGCGGTGAGCCGGCGCACCAGCTCCACGCGGGTGTTGTTGGCGTCGACCGCGCGCGCCACCACCGCGCCCTGGATTTCACCGACGAGGGTGCTGCCCCAGGTCTTCTGGTTCACGGCCACGACCACCGAGGGGGCGGTCTCTGACCCCTCGGCGGTGCCCGCGCGCCAGCTCATGTCGAACTCGAGGGTGATGAGGTCGCGCACGATGTTCCGGATGCGGAACGAGTGCGGGTACTCGGGCTCGGAGTTGGGGGTCGTCGACCACTCGGCCACGCGCCTTCGGTCGGTGGCGACGTCGGGGTCGAGGATGGCCTCGTACACCCGCGCGAGGGGGGCGTGGATGTAGCCCGTGCCGTGCGCCCAGTGGCGGCCGTCGGCGCTGCCCTTGAGGGTCGAGAGCACCTCGGGGTAGGGGTCGGCGGCGGTGGGCGCGGGGGCCGGCGCGGTGCTCATCTCGACGGGCTCGAGGCCCGCGGGGAAGGCCGTGGAGACGTCGCTGCCGCACGCGGCCAGCGAGAGCGTGACGAGGGCGACGGCGACGAGGCGACGCAGGGTGCAGAGCGGGGTCACGCGGGGACTATAGCCGGGCTGGCCTCGACGATTCACCTTCGCTGAAAGGGAATTCGCGGGACCGGGGCGCGGCGGGCGCGACGCGGGGCGCCACCGCGCCGAAGCGGCCCCGCGGGGCGACGCGAGGAGGAACCGGCGCGAGGGGGCGTTGACGCCC
>JAEYZO010000048.1 GCA_023428035.1 Pseudomonadota bacterium
GCGGATCAGCGCGACGGCCAGCACCGCCCCGGCCACCACCGCGGAGCCCACCGTCGCCCACAGCGCGGGCGACTGCCACACGGAGCGCTCGCGGCGCACCTCGATCACCACCTCGACCCGCTGCCCCGGGCGCGCGCTCACGCTCCGCCGCGCCGTGACGTGCCCCGCGGCCTCGACGCGGATCGCGTGCCCCCCCGCGGGCCCCGTCCACTCGACCCGGCCGCGACCCACGACGTCTCCGTCGACGCTCACCGTGGCGTCGGTGACCGACGGAGCGATCACGATGGTGGTGGGGCGAGAGGCGAGGTCGACGCGGCGCACCACCCGCTCGCCCGGCGCGAGGGTGAGGGAGAAATCCTGCGCGCTCATCCCCTCGGCGCTGACGTTCACGGAGTGGCGCCCCGGGTCGAGGTCGACGAGGCGCTCACGGCCCGTGCCCGACCGGAGCTCCCCGTCGGCGCGCACGGTGGACTCCTCGGGGGCGACCTGAAGCTCCACCGTCGCGACGGCGCCGCGCACCGCCGCGAGGAGCGTCTCGGCGTCGCGCACGAGGGCGGCGTCGGCTTGCGTCGCGGGCATCGCGAGGCACTCGTGCAAGACCTGCCGGGCCTCGCGCATCCGTCCGAGGTGCTGGAGGGCGAGCGCGAGGTTGAAGGCCGTGCGCGGACGGTCGGCCGCGGCGCGCGAGCGGCGAAAGGCCTCGACGGCCTCGCCCCACCGCTGCTGCTGCGTGAAGGCCACCCCCTGCTGGAACGACTCTCGCGCCGACGCCAGGGGGTCGACGGGCGACGTCGACGTAGCCTGTGGCGAGGGCTGCGCCGAGGCCAGCGCCGGGAGCCAGAGCGCGAGGGCGGCGAGCGCGGCGGGGGCGAGTCGCGTCACAGGAGCGCCTCTGAAGGTACACCCGGAGCGGACAGCGCCGAGTCGGGGTAGTGTCGCGGGCATGAGCGATCGAGACGGTTCTGGCGGAGTGCCTCGGCGTACGGTGTTGCAGATCGGGCTCGGCGCGCTCGCGGCGGCGGTGATGCCCGGCGGGCTCGCGGGCTGCGGCGAGGCGGCGCCCACGAACACCACCCCTGACGCGGGAGACACCGACGCCCCGACGGTGACCGACGCGGGAACGGTCGACGTGGGGGACCTCGACGGCGGCGCGAAGGTCGACGCTGGCGCGGAGGACGTCCCGGTGGACGCGGGCCCGATGGTGGACGACTCGCCCTTCGAGCCGAGGGCGGTGCCCGCGAGGCCCGCGCTGCGGTCGCGCATCGCGGAGATCGGCCCCCTCGGGGCGCCCGACGCGAACGGGGTGCGGGTCCCTCCGGGGTTCACGGCGAGGGTGGTGGCGCGCTCGACCCAGATGGTGCCGGGGACCTCGTACCGCTGGCACCACTTCCCTGACGGGGGCGCGACCTACCCGACGGAGGACGGAGGGTGGATCTACGTCTCGAACTCCGAGCTGCCCATCACGGGGGGCGTAGGCGCGCTGCGCTTCAGCGCCGCGGGGGAGGTGACGGCGGCGTACCCGATCCTCCAGCGGACGTCGGTGAACTGCGCGGGGGGAGAGACGCCCTGGGGCACGTGGCTGTCGTGCGAGGAGATCTCGCGCGGGCAGGTCTTCGAGTGTGACCCCTTCGGGGAGCGAACGGCGGTGGCGCGGCCCGCGCTCGGGTCGTTCAAGCACGAGGCCGCGGCGGTCGACCCGATGCGCGGCCACGTCTACCTCACCGAGGACGAGTCCGACGGGAGGCTCTACCGCTTCGTGCCCGAGCGGCTGACCCCGCGGGGCCACCCCGACCTGCGCGCGGGCGCGCTGGAGGTCGCCGTGGTCGACATGATGGGAGGGGTGACCTGGCGCGCGCTCCCCGACCCGCGGTGGACGGGCTCGACCCCCACCCGGATGCAGGTGCCCGAGAGCACGGTCTTCCGCGGGGGAGAGGGCATCTGGCACCACGCGGGGGTGATCTATTTCTCCACCAAGGGGACGAACCAGGTGTGGGCCTACGACATCGCGAGCGCGCGGCTGCGGGTGATCTACGACGCGCGGGAGATGTTGTCGCCGCCGCTGCGGGGCGTCGACAACCTCACGGTGTCGTGCTGCGGCGACGTGCTGGTGGCCGAAGACGGCGGCTCGATGCAGGTGGTGGCGATCCTGCCGAACGGAGACGCGAAGCCCCTGGTGCAGGTGGTGGGGCACGACGTCTCCGAGGTGACGGGCCCGGCCTTCGACCCTAGCGGTACGCGGCTGTATTTCAGCTCCCAGCGCGGCGTCGAGGGGGGCTCCGGCGCGGGGGTGACCTTCGAGGTCACGGGCCCCTTCCACGCGCCCGCCGTGTGATCCTCGCCGACGGACCCGACGGCCTTCCTCACGGCGCCGGTGGCGATCCGTGAGGTGGGAGGCGGTGCGACGGCGCAACCGGGCGACGGCGCTGCGGGC
This sequence comes from Pseudomonadota bacterium, assembly GCA_023428035.1. GTDB lineage: Bacteria > Myxococcota_A > Polyangia > Polyangiales > JAEYZO01. Next base: position 2,432 of record JAEYZO010000048.1, read on the forward strand.
GAGGGAGGTGCTGTGCGAGGCGCTCGGCGTGGAGGCTCCAGCGCCGGACTCGATGATCGGGTCGATGGCGGCGGTGCCGCTGCCCCCGTCGCTCACGCTGCCACCCTCACCGCGCGAGCCGGAGATGGCCCCGCTCGCGTGGAGGCTCCTACACGAGCACGCGATCGAGGTCCCGGTGTACCCGTCGCCCTCGGGGGAGGGGAAGCCCTTGCGGGTGTCGGCGCTCTACATCATCGAGCGCCTCGCCCGCGCGCTGCGCTCGATGATGGAGGGGCTGTTACGCCAGCGGCGCGGTGGAGGAGAACTCCACGTCGGGGTGGTCGCGCTCGGCGACGCTCAGGGCCCAGTCGCTCTTGAAGAGCACCACGAGGCGCTCGTCCTGGTCGAGCACGCAGGCGCCGTAGCCCTTGCCCTCGAACTCGTCGACGGTGGCCTTCTCGCCCGTGATCCAGCGCGCGTGCTGGTAGGGCAGGGACTCCAGCTCGCAGTCGACGTTGTACTCGTCGCGCAGCCGGTGCATCAGCACCTCGAACTGGAGCTGACCTACCACGCCCAGCACCGGCACGGGCTCCCGCCCCGGCACGGTGAACTGCTGCACGGTGCCCTCCTCGACGAGCTGCGAGAGGCCGGCGACGAACTGCTTTCGGCGCGACGGGTCCTTCGCGCGCAGCCTCGCGAAGTGCTCGGGAGAGAACCTCGGGACGGCGTCGAAGGTGAAGGCCTCGCCCGTGACCAGGGTGTCTCCGATGCGGAACATCCCAGGGTCGAAGATGCCCAGCACGTCCCCGGGGAACGCTTCGTCGACCGCGCTGCGCTCCTGCGCGAAGAACTGCTGCGGGCGCGAGAGGCGAACTTCCTTCCCGAGCCGCACGTGGCGCACCCACATCCCGCTCTGGTAGCGCCCCGAGCACACGCGGAGGAACGCGATGCGGTCGCGGTGCGCGCGGTCCATGTTCGCCTGCACCTTGAAGACGAAGGCGCTGAACTGCTTGTCGTCGGGGGTCACGACCCCCCTGGACGAAGCGCGCGGCCCCGGCTCCGGCGCCATCTTCTTGAACTTCGCGAGGAAGGGCTCCACGCCGAAGTTCGTCATCGCGCTGCCCCAGAACACCGGGGTGATCTCTCCCTTGCGGAAGGCCTCGAGGTCGAAGTCCTCGCCCGCGCCCTCGACCAGCTCGAGCTCGTCCCTGAACTCCTGGTAGAGGTCTTCACCGACGATCTCCACCAGGGCGGGGTCGTCGAGCTCCATCTCCTTCGCCTCGACGGCGCTCGCGCCGTGGTCCGTCGCGCGCTGAAAGAGCAGCACGCGCTTCGTCTCGCGGTCGTACACGCCCTTGAAGGTCGGGCCCATCCCGATGGGCCAGGTGAGCGGGACGCAGTGGATCCCGAGGAGCTTCTCGACCTCGCCCATCAGGTCGAAGGGGTCTCGACCCGGCCGGTCGAGCTTGTTCATCCAGGTGACGATGGGGGTGTTCCGCATCCGGCAGACCTGAAAGAGCTTTCGGGTCTGGGTCTCGACGCCCTTGGCGGCGTCGATGAGCATCACCGCGCAGTCGGCCGCGGTGAGGGTGCGGTAGGTGTCTTCAGAGAAGTCCTGGTGGCCGGGCGTGTCGAGGAGGTTGAAGCGCGTGCCCCCATAGGGGAACTGCATCACGCTCGACGTGATCGAGATGCCGCGCTGCTTCTCCAGCTCCATCCAGTCGGAGGTGGCGTGGCGGCGGGCCTTCGACGCCCGCACCGCCCCCGCGAGGTGGATCGCGCCCCCGTAGAGCAGCAGCTTCTCGGTGAGCGTGGTCTTGCCCGCGTCGGGGTGCGAGATGATCGCGAAGGTGCGCCGCGGCGTGTGTGCGTCGGTCCCGTCGGCGGAGCTCATGGCGCGTGGCCCCTACCGCATCGCGGGCGCGGCGGTCAATGCGCGGTCTTCTTCTCTTCAGCGGGCGGCGCGTCGCCCTCGGCCTCGCGGGGCGCCACGGGTCGGTCACCGATGGAGCCCGGCTCGAAGAGCGCGAGGAGCTCGTCGGTGATGCCCGAGGGCTTGGCGTAGGCCGACCAGCGGGTGGACTCTTTGAGCGTCACCGCCGCCGCGGGGGATTCGTACACCACGCCGTCGCGGGCGCTCTTCTCGGCGTCCATCGCGATGCGCACCATGGTCGGGTCGCGCTCGGCGAGGTGCGAGAGCGACGCGGGCGGCGGGAAGCGCTCGCTCCACGCGACGGCATGCGCTTGCTCGCGGCGCTCTTCCTCCAGCTTGCGCAGCTCGGACTGGGCGAGCTCGACGCGGAGCCTGGCCTCGTTGAACTCGGCGTCGGCGCGCAGGCGATCACTCGCTCGCGACAGGAACTCCGCCTCGATGCAATCGATGCGGGCGCGCAGGGCCTTCGCGGCGAGGCTGCCCTCGGTGCGCGCGAGCTCCTTGGCGTAGCGCTGGATGGAGACGACATCGTCCGGCGGCAGGCTCTGGAGCAGGTCGATGAGCGCGACCGCGGCCTCGGCCTTCGTCTCGGCGACGAGCCACTCTTCGTAGCGCTTGCGCAGCGCGCGTCGGCGCGGGCTCATCGCGTAGAGGAGCGGCACCCACGCCGCCGCGGCGACCCCCGCGACGACCGCGGTGACGACCGTCCAGGGGGAGCGGCCGATGGCGAGGGTGAGCAGCGTGAGCACTACCGTCAGCGCGGTGAGTCCGGCGACCGCCTGGGCGAGCACCGCGAAGCGCCGCTGGTCGAGCAGCATCAGCGCCTTCCAGCTCGGGGTCGGATCGGGAGCCGCGTCCATCGACGTCCTCCTTCACGGGAGTACACACCCGCGAGGGAGGGAGGACAACGTGGAGAGGGGATGATCGGTGTCGGCGTGAGCACCTACGCCT
>JAEYZO010000288.1 GCA_023428035.1 Pseudomonadota bacterium
GCGCGCAGGCCGCTCTCCTCGCCGCGCTCGTAGATGTGGTCGTGGCCGGCGACCACGAGGTCGACGCCGTAGCGCCGGAAGAGCTCGCCCATGCCCGCGCCGCGGAGCACGCGGTTCTCGCTGTGGGGGCCCGAGGAGTTCATCCCCCAGTGGGTGATGACCAGGAGGAAGTCGTCGGGGCCGTGGCGCCGAGCGTCGGCGAGCTGCTCCTCCATCCACGCTCGCATCGCGGGTCGGCGCCAGTCGTCGTAGGCGTTGGCGAGGATGAGCCGGACGTTGCCGTAGACGAGGGAGTAGTCGAGCTCGGGGCGGGGCGAGGTCGGCGGGCAGTGGACGTAGCGCCGGAAGTTCTCGATGGCGTGGGCGTTGGAGTTCTGCAGCTCGTGGTTGCCGATGACGGGGATGAAGATCGCGTCGCGCAGGAGGTCGCGCTCGATGTCGAAGAACTGCTGCCAGAGGCGCTCGTTGCGGCCGTTGGCGACGAGGTCGCCGGTGTGGACGACGAAGTCGGCGCCGTCGCGGCGCATGGCGTGGACGACGGCCGCGTGGGTGCCGACGCGGGTGCGGGTGTCGCCGTAGAGGATGAAGCGGAAGGGCTCGGCGTTGTCGGGGGCGGCGTTGAAGGTGCCGCCGGCGGACTCGATCCCCGGGCCCGAGACCTCGTAGCGGTAGCGGCCCCCCGGCGCGAGGCCGACGAGGTGCACCTCGTGGAGGATCTCGTCGGCTGGGTCGTCGGCGACGATGGGCGCGGGGTTCGGCGCGCCGACGGGGACGAGCCTCCAGGCGCGCACGGTGACGGGCCCGGGCTGCTCGCGCTCGACCATGACGGTGATGGCGCCGGGCCGGGGGGCCATCAGCCACGGGCCCTTGCGCACGCCGGCCTGCGCGAGGGCGGCCCGCGGGAGGGCGAGCGAGAGGGCGACGGCGCACCACGCGAGGAGGCTCACCAGGAGGGCGCGGCGCCGACGCACGGGGCTACCGTATCGCGCCGAGAGCGAAGGCCCAATCAGAGACGCTCGGCGGCGGCGGGGGGTCATCGTGCGGCGCGCGCGTCGCGGGGCTAGGCGCGACGGATGCGAGGGTCGAGGGCGGCGTAGAGGAGGTCGGTGAGGATGTTCCCGCCGAGGATCCCGGCGGAGGCCATGAGGACCGTGGCCATCATCACGGGGAGGTCGAGGCCGGTGATGGCCTCGAAGGCGAGGCGGCCCACCCCCGGCCAGGCGAAGATGGCCTCGGTCACGATCGCGCCGCCGAAGAGGGCGCCGAACGACAGCCCCAGCGAGGTGAGCACCGGCAGGAGCGCGTTGCGCAGGGCGTGGACGATCACCACCCGCGCGGGTCCGGCGCCCTTGGCGCGCGCGGTGCGAACGAAGTCGGCGTCGAGCACCTCGACCAACTCGCTCCGCACGAGGCGGGCCTGCCACGCGGTGCCGAGGAGGCCGATGACCATCGCAGGGAGCGCGCCGTGGTAGACGTGGCTCCAGAAGCCCTCGCCGTAGCCCCCGATCGGGAACCACCCGAGCTGGTAGGCGAAGAAGATGAGGAAGAGCTTTCCCGAGAGGAAGGTCGGGGTGGAGATGCCGACGAAGCTCGCGGCGAGCACGGCGCTCTCGGTCTTGGTCCCGCGCTTCACCGCGGCGAGGGTGCCGACGGCGACGCCCACGATGAACTCGAAGAGCAGGGTCATCACCCCGAGGAGCAGGGTGCGGGGCACCCGCTCCGCCACCAGCTCCACGACGGGGCGGCGGTAGCGGAACGAGCGGCCGAGGTCTCCGCGGGCGACGTTGGAGAGGTAGTGCCCGTACTGCGCCGCGGGGGGTTGATCGAGGTGATAGAAGCGGCGGATGTACTCGCGGTCGCGCGCCGAGGCGTGCGGGCCGGCGAGGGTGCTCACGGGGTCGCCCACGCGCAGGCCGACGAAGAAGGTCACCGTGGCGACGAACCACAAGACCGAGAGCGACCACGCGACGCGCCGCGCGAGGAAGCGGATCACGGCCCCCCCCACGGCCGCGCCAACGCGGCGAAGGGGCCGAAGGATCGCGCCCGCGCGGCCTCGCTCGCGGCCCAGCGACGTCGCGGCAGGTCGAGCCAGACGTCTCCGAGGTGGTCGTTCCAGACGGGGTGGTGCGCCCAGCCGCGCACCCAGGGCTGGAGCACGTTGAGGTCCACCGGCGTGTAGATGAAGGCCCAGGGCGCGTCGCGAAGGAGGATGTCCTCGGCGCGCTGGTAGAGGGAGAGACGTCGGCGCGCGTCGCCCTCGGTCTTGGCCTCGTCGAGGAGGCGGTCGAGGGCGGGGTTGGCGTAGAAGGCGTGGTTCGAGCTGTGCTCGTCCTGGATCGCGCGGGAGTGGAAGTTCGGCTCGATGAAGTTCGACGGGTCGGGGAAGTCCATCGCCCAGCCCGTGAAGGCGAGGGGGACGGTGTGACGTCGCCCGAGCGAGGAGTAGTAGATCGACCCGCTCGCCTGACGGATTCGCACCCGCAGCCCGATGCGCGCGAGGTCGGCCTGCACCAGCTCGCCATAGACGCTCCCGGTCTCGCCCTCGCCGATCCAGAGCTCGACCTCGCGGTCGATGCCGTCGGGGTGACCCGCGAGGGCCATCTCACGC
>JAEYZO010000345.1 GCA_023428035.1 Pseudomonadota bacterium
GCCCGGGGCCCAGCGCCACGAGCGGCCGCGGCCCGACCACGCGCCGGGGACCCAGGTGTAGCCGGGCTGCGGCGGGGCTACCCATTGGCCGGGCATCCAGTGGTACTGCCCGTTCTGCCAGGCCCAGAAGCCCGGCACCCACTGGAAGCCCGGCGCGGGCGGGGGAGGAGCGGTCTCGGCGACCAGCGCGGGCGGAGGCAGGGTCGCGTAGCCTGCGTGGAGCTGGACGTCGACGATGGGCTGCGCGGCGGCCTCGGCGGCGCAGAGCGTGACGAGCGAGAGCGCCAGGAGCGCGGTGGGGGTCTTCATGGGGAGCACCTCCGGGTGACCTTTGGGTTCGATGGACGACGTCGCCCGGCGGCGCCGGGATTCATTCGCGGGCGAAAGGCTGGATTGCGCGCGGCCGCGGCCCTTGACCGCGCGGCGGGGGCTCCGCTACGCGTGGTCGAAGGCCGCCCGGATGAACTACGCCACCCCGCGACGACGCTCGCTCGCCCTCTGCGCGGCGATGACTTTCCTTCTCCCCGGGTGCCTCGCGAACGAGCCCTCGGGCGACGACGGCGACGACCCCGTGGTGATCGCTTCGCAGCCCGTGCGCTGCGCGCCCGCCATCGACCGCTACCCCATCGCGGCGCCGCACAACGGCGGCTACGACCGCGCGTGGAGCAACTTCACCTGCGCGCCGCACCCCGCGGGCAGCCCCGACAACTCGGACTACGGCGGCGACCACCACGGCAACGACCTCTTCGCGCCCCGGGGCGCGCCCGTGGTGGCGGTGCGCGACGGCAGGGTCACCCGCTCAGGGGTCGCTTCATCCATCTCAGGCAACAGGGTCACCATCGAGGACGACTGCGGCTGGAGCTACTATTTCGGCCACCTCACCACCATCGCCGCGGGGATCACCCCCGGGGCGCGCGTGCGCGCGGGGCAGGTGATCGGCACCGTGGGCAACACCGGCGCGACGGGCACCGCCCCCCACGTGCACTTCAACGTCCACCGCGACGGCAACTACAGCAACGACGTCGACCCCTTTCCGCTGTTGCAGGCGGCTGATCGCACGGCCTGCGACCCTACCGCGGGCCCCACGCCCCCGCAGACCTGCGCCCCCCGCTGCGAGGGCTCCACCATCGTCGGTCGCGACTGCGGCCGGGGAGACTGCGGCGCCTACGGGGCCAACTGCGTCGACGACAACCTCGGCCCCCGCTGCGTGTTCTTCGCGTGTCGGCCGCAGGGCGACCACCGAGCGTGCTGGCTCGACCGCTACATCGGCCACTGCCGCAACGGGGCGCTCCTCTCGCAGGGAGACTGCGGCGCCTACGGGGCCTCCTGCGTCGACGACGCGCTCGGCCCTCGCTGCGTCTTCTTCGCGTGCCGACCGCGGGGAGAGCACGGCACCTGCTGGGGCGGGCGCTACATCGGGAGCTGCCGCGACGGCGCCCTGGTGTCGCAGGGCGACTGCGGCGCCTACGGGGCCAACTGCGTCGACGACGCGCTCGGGGCGCGCTGCGTGTTCTTCGCGTGCCGGCCGACGGGCGAACACGACGTGTGCTTCCTCGGGACGCGGCTCGGGCACTGCCGCGACGGGGCGCTGGTCACCCAGAGCGACTGCGCCACCACGGGAGACACCTGCGTCGCCGACGACCTCGGCGGACGCTGCGTCTCTCCGAGCTGCCCCTCCGCCCGCGGAGACGTCTCGTTCTGCGTGCTCGGCACCCGTATCGCCCGGTGCTCGAACGGGGTGCCCACCGCCGACACCACCGACTGCGCCGCGCGGGGGCAGCGCTGCGTGAACGAGACCTCCACCACCGCGCGCTGCGTGCCCATCGACGACCCCACGCCCTCGGTCGACGCCGGGCCTCCGAGGCCGGTCGACGGCGGGCCGCAGCCCGAGGCGGGGATGCCCCTGCCCGACGTGATCGAGCCCACCCCCGTCGACGCGGCGCTGCCCCCCGCCGACGTGCTCGCGGGCGCCGACGTGCCCCCCGCGGCGGACGTGCCCCTCCCCGACGACGTCGAGCCCTTCTTCGTCCCCGACGCCGGGCCCATGGCCGCCGAGGTGAAGGGCTTCGAGCCCCCCATGTTCGACGACGGCGAAGACCCCTGCGCCGTCTGCCGCCCCCTCGGCCGCTGCCCGCCGCAGTGCGACGACGCCGGCGCGAGCCCGCACCCCACCAGCCCCGACGACGCCATCGTGCGCCCCGGGTGCTCCTGCACGGCGGGCGCGACCCCAGCGCCCACGCGCGCCCTCGCGCTCTGCGCCGCGGCCCTCTCGCTCGCCCTCACCCGACGTCGCCGTCGGGCTTCGCTCAGACGATCCTGAAGGCGTCCTTCAGGGTGCAGCGGCGCTCGCGGGTGAAGGTGCGCACCGTGGTGAGCCCCTCGCCCGTGGGCGACGCGATGGTCCAGCTCGTCCAGCCCTGGCCGCCCACCCCGATGCCCGCGTAGTTGGGGCCGTTCTTCACGAAGATCGACGTGTTCACCGCCCGCGCCGCCCGCGACAGGTGGTCGATGTTCGTGCTCCACATCGTCGCCGTGTGGCCGAAGCCGTGCTCCACCCGCTTGGCGCAGGCGATGGCCTCGTCGATGTCCTTCACCCGCACCAGGCCCACCACGGGCATCAAGAGCTCGTGCTGCACGAAGGGGTGCTTCTCGTCGAGCTCCGCCCACAGGAGCCGCAGGTCGTCCCCCGCGCTCTTGCCGATCGCCCGCAGGATCGCCCCGGCGTTCTTGCCCACGAAGTCGCGGTTCACGTGGTCGTCGGGGGTGAGCAGCACCCGCTCGAGCTGCCGCACCTCGCCGGGGGAGAGCTCGTGCGTGGGCCCCGCGCGCAGGGCCTTCTTGAGCTTCTCCGCCGCGCCCGCGGTCGCGACGATCTCCTTCTCGCAGGTGCAGATGATGTTGTTGTCGAAGCTCGCCCCCGCGATGATCCCCCGCGCGGCCTCTTCGATGTGCGCGGTCTCATCCACGATGGCCGGGGGGTTGCCGGGCCCCGCGGAGATGGCCCGCTTGCCCGACTTCATCGCCTGCTGCACCACCGCGCCGCCGCCCGTGACCACCACCAGGCGCACGCCCTTGTGGGTCATCAGGGCCTGCGCGCTGTCGATGGTCGGCCGCGCGATGCAGCACAGGAGGTTCTCGGGCCCCCCCGCCGAGACGATCGCGTCGCAGAGGAGCGAGACGTACCAGGCCGAGGTCTCCCTCGCGAGGGGGTGGGTGTTGAACACCACGGCGTTGCCGCCGGCGACCATCCCGATGCCGTTGTTGATGATCGTCTCGGTGGGGTTCGTGCAGGGCGTGATCGACGCGATCACCCCGTAGGGGGCCCGCTCGGTCACCATCAGCCCGTCGTCGCCCGAGCTCGCGATGGGCTCCAGGAACTCCGGCCCCGGGGTCTTCTGGATGGCCGCGCGGTTCTTCTGGCGCTTGTCCTCCACCCGGCCGAGGGAGGTCTCCTTCACGGCCCGCTGGCACATCTCCTCGAGCGCGCCCATGGCCGCCTGACGCATGGCCCGCACCACCGCGTGGCGCGTCTCCATGGGCATCTGCTCGTACTGCTCGTAGGCCTTGCGGGCCGCGGCCACGGCGCCGTCGACGTCGTCGAAGACCCCGCGCCGTCGCACGTGCACCGCCGGGGCGACCCCCGCCAGGGCGCGGGAGATCACCTCCGCCGAGGGGTTCACCCCCTGCTTCTTCAGCCGGTCGACGACCAGCGCAACGATCTCGTCCATCTTCGGGTCGGAGAGGGCCATCGCGGCGGCGACGCTATCCGAGCGCCGCCACCCTACGCAACGGCTCAGGTCACAGGTCGATCGCGAGCTGGTGAAAGCCCGGCCCGCAGGCCCGGTTGCCGTCGGTGGTGCCGCGCACCCCGGTCACCCGCCGCACCTCGACCCCGCCGCGCACCACCACCAGGGTGTAGGTCGCGTTGGCCACCGCGCTGGAGTACGCCTCGGCGCACACGTAGTAGCGCCCCGGCGTGTACGAGCTCTCCCAGAAGATGTTCTCCGGGCCCCGGGTGGTGGTGTCGTCGGCGTCGAGCTGCCCGCCGCAGGCCGAGGTGCGCCCGTAGTAGATCTCCGTGCCGCAGGGGGGCAGCACGTGCAGGTCCATGTCGCCGTTGATGCTCCAGGTGAGCGTGAAGCGCAGCGCGCCCTGCCCGACGCAGGTGCCGCTCACGCAGGCCTGCCCCGCGCCGCACGCGCGGCCGCAGACCCCGCAGTTCAGGTTGTCGCTCCGCAGGTCGCGGCACACCCCCGAGCAGTTGGTGAGCCCGCTCCCGCACGACACCGCGCACGCCCCCGACGAGCACACCTGCCCGCTCGGGCAGACCCGCCCGCAGGTGCCGCAGTTGTTGTTGTCCGTCGCCAGCTCGCGGCACACCCCCGAGCAGTTGGTGAAGCCCGACGGGCAGGTCACCGTGCACGCGCCCGACGAGCAGGCCGTGCCCGCCATGCACACGCGGCCGCAGGTCCCGCAGTTGTTGTTGTCGCTGCCGAGGTCGCGGCACACCCCCGAGCAGTTGGTCTGCCCCGACGCGCCCCACCCCACGCAGGCCCCGCCGGAGCAGCTCGTCCCCGCCCCGCAGCCCCTCCCGCAGACCCCGCAGTTGGCGTTGTCGCTCGACAGGTCACGGCAGGTTCCCGAGCAGTTGGTCTGACCCGCGCCGCAGGTCGACACGCAGGCCCCGCCCGAGCACACCGTCCCCGCGGCGCAGACCCGGCCGCACACCCCGCAGTTGGCGTTGTCCGTCGCGAGGTTGCGGCACACCCCCGAGCAGTTGGTCTGCCCCGACGCGCAGGTCACCACGCAGGCCCCGCCCGAGCAGGTCGTGCCCGCGCCGCACACCCGCCCGCAGACCCCGCAGTTGGCGTTGTCGCTCGCGAGGTTGCGGCACGAGCCCGAGCAGTTGGTCTGCCCCGCGCCGCAGGTGGTTCCGCAGGCGCCGCCCGAGCACACCTGCCCGCTCGCGCACACGCGGCCGCAGGCGCCGCAGTTGTTGTTGTCGCTCGCGAGGTCGCGGCACACCCCCGAGCAGTTGGTCTGCCCCGTCACGCAGGTCAGCACGCAAGACCCGCCCGCGCAGGCCGTGCCCGCGCCGCAGACCCGCCCGCACGCGCCGCAGTGGTTGTTGTCGCTCGCGAGGTCGCGGCAGGTGCCCGAGCAGTTGGTCTGCCCCGCCCCGCACGACACCACGCAGGCGCCGCCCGAGCACACCGTGCCCGCCCCGCAGGCGCGGCAGCACATCCCGCAGTTGGCGTTGTCCGTCGCGAGGTTGCGGCACGAGCCCGAGCAGTTGGTGAGCCCCGCCCCGCACGACACCGCGCAGGCGCCCATCGAGCAGGCCGTGCCCGCGCCGCAGACGCGCGCGCACATCCCGCAGTTGGAGTTGTCGGTGGTGAGGTCGCGGCACGAGCCCGAGCAGTTGGTGAGCCCCGCCCCGCACGACACCGCGCACGCCCCCGCGGAGCACACGGTGCCAGCGCCGCAGGCCCGCCCGCACGCCCCGCAGTGGTTGTTGTCGCTCGCGAGGTCGCGGCACACGCCCGAGCAGTTGGTCTGCCCCGCCGCGCACGACACCGCGCAGGTGCCCCCGACGCAGGCCGTGCCCGCGCCGCAGACGCGGCCGCACATCCCGCAGTTGGAGTTGTCGGTGGTGAGGTCGCGGCACGAGCCCGAGCAGTTGGTCTGCCCCGTCGCGCACGACACGGTGCAGGCCCCCGCGGAGCACACCTGCCCCGCGGCGCAGGCCCGCCCGCACGCCCCGCAGTGGTTGCGGTCGGTCTGCAGGTCACGGCAGGTGCCCGAGCAGTTCGACAGCCCCGCGCCGCACGAGACCGCGCAGCTCCCGCTCGCGCACACCTGCCCCGCGGCGCAGGCCCGGCCGCACACCCCGCAGTGGTTGTTGTCGCTGGTGAGGTCTCGGCACACCCCCGAGCAGTTGGTCTGCCCCGCGAGGCAGGTCACGTCGCAGCGGCCCGCCGCGCAGGTGGTGCCCGGCTCGCACACGCGGCCGCAGCCGCCGCAGTGGTTGTTGTCGGTCTGCGTGTCGCGGCACGAGCCCGAGCAGTCGGTGAGCCCCGACCCGCACGACACCGTGCAGGTGCCGCCGGAGCACACCTGCCCCGCGGCGCAGGCCCGGCCGCACACGCCGCAGTTGTTGTTGTCCGTCGCGAGGTCGCGGCACACCCCCGAGCAGTTCGACAGGCCCGAGCCGCACGACACGTTGCACGCGCCGCCGGAGCACACGGTGCCCGACGCGCAGGAGCGGCCGCAGGCCCCGCAGTGGTTGTTGTCGGTGGTGAGGTCGCGGCACACCCCCGAGCAGTTGGTGAGCCCGCCGCCGCACGAGACCGTGCACGAGCCCGCGGAGCACACCTGCCCCGCGGCGCAGGCCCGGCCGCACATCCCGCAGTGGCCGAGGTCGGTCTGCAGGTCCCGGCAGGTGCCCGAGCAGTTGGTGGTGCCCGACCCGCACGACACGGTGCAGGCCCCCGCGGAGCAGACCGTGCCCGCGGCGCAGGCCCGGCCGCAGGCGCCGCAGTTGGCCTGGTCGGTCTGCACGTCGATGCACGCCCCGGCGCAGCACGCGCTCCCCGCAGGGCAGGGGGCGTCGTCGCCGCAGGAGGCCGGAGGCGCGTCGGCCACGCCCACCGAAGGGACAGCGGGGGCGTCGACCGCGGGAGCGTCGACCGTAGGAGCGTCGGCCGTGGGGGTGTCGGCCGTGGGGGTGTCGACGACGGGGATGTCGACGCGGCCCGAGTCGGCGGCGCCCAGGGTGAAGTCGCTGGTGGGGAAGGTGCAGCCGACGACGAGGCAGAGGGCGGCGACGAGGGGGAGGTGCGAGCGCGAAGCCATCATCGGGCGGTCTATCGCGTCGCGGCGAGGATGAGAAGCGACCGGCGGGTCAGCTCGCGGCGTCGGACTCGGCGCGGGCGATGGCCTCGGTCACCTCGCGGGTGTGGTCCCAGTGGGCCATGCCGCGGGTGGGGAGCACCTCGACGCGCACGGCGCCGGGGCGAGCGGCGAGGAGCGACGAGACGGCGCCGAAGTCCGTGTAGGGGTCTTCGCCGTAGACCACGAGCTGCGGCGCGGTGACCTTCTGGTAGAGCGAGGTCATCGCGTCGGGGGTGAAGAGCACCCCCGAGAGGAAGGCCGCGGGCGCGTGCCACGCCCCGGGCGCCCGCGCGGCGTCGACGGCGTGGTCGACGAGGTCCGGCGGGGGAGCGCCCTCGAAGGACTTCGACAGGAAGTACCGCACGCTCGGCCGAGACGACAGGCCCTTGAACAAGGGCTTGAAGATCGCGTCGGTCATGAAGATCCGGTGGCGCAGCTCGGCGAGGGGGCCGGCGCCCGCCTCGGCCTGGCGACGTCCCATCCCCGTGGGGGAGATGTACGCCACGGCGCGCACGAGCTGCGGGGAGCGCTGCGCGACGCGGGCGACGAACTCCGACGAGAGCGAGAGGGCGACCACGGTGGCGGGGGTCGCCTCGGCGCCCACCACGTCGATGAGCACCCGCTCGATCGCGGCGGCGTAGCGCTCGGGGGTGTACTCCGTCGCGTCGCGGGACGAGGCCCCGAAGCCCGGGAGGTCCACCGCGTACACGGGGCGCTGGCCGCGGTAGTGGTCGAAGAGGGGCCGCATCTCGTAGGCCGACGCCGCGGCGTTCACCGAGTGGACGAGCAGCACCGGCGCGCCCTCGCCCGAGGTGTCTCGGTACACGGCGACGGATCCGCTGTCGCCCGTATCGAGCGTCACCCGCTCGGCGTCGAGGGACTGCCCGTCGCCCCGCGGCGCGTCGGAGCGGAGCTCGTCGACGGTGACGGTGATGTCGTGGAGCAGCCCCTGGGCGGCGCTGCGGAGCTTGTCGAAGGTCTCGCTCATGGTCTCTCTCTTTCGCTGAGGCCGTGCGCGTCAGGGCACGACGCTGGAGCACTCCGAGGCGCAGTTGAAGGCCGCGCCGGTGCACGACAGGCCGTTGATGCACGCGTCGCAGGTGTCGATGCGGCGGCGCTGCTCGGCGCTGTTCGACCCGTTGGCGCGGCAGCGGTCGTAGCAGCCCTGCACGTTGTAGCCGGTGTCGAAGCAGCTCCGGTAGCGGTCGCAGATGGTGTTGCAGTCCGAGGCGTTGTCGACGGCGTCGGCGGCGCCGCAGGCGGCGGTCGAGGCGAGGAGCCCGAGCAGGGCGAGCGGCGCGAGGCCGCGTCGGGGGGTGTTAGGCATCAGGGACGCTCCTTGGTCTCCGCGGCGTGGCGCGGTCACTGCGTTGGAGGGACTTCACCCCGCGGTCGGTTTCACGCGTGGCTCGGCCGCTGCGTGTGCAGCCTCGCGCGGGGCGCCGAGGGCACCGTCGATCGGCGGCGCAGCAGCGCGTCGAGGGAGTCAGGGTCGGCCTTCGACCGCAGGCGATCCTTCACGATGTCGGTGAGCTCCTGCGCCCAGGGCCTGCCCTCGGCGTCGCGGATCGCCTCGGCCAGGATCAGCGCGTCGGCGGCGTTGCGCTCGCTCTCCACCTGCGCGCGGCGCGCGCGGATCAGCAGCCTCGCGACCCACATAGCCAGGGCGATGCTCAGCACCACGCCGCCGATGGCCACCCACTGCGCGATCTGCATCCCGCTGTCGCTGAGCTTCGTGATCCGGCTGAGCAGCGACGGGGGCGCGCGGCCGCGCTCCTGGTCCTGTCTCTTATACACATAAGACGCTGCCG
>JAEYZO010000352.1 GCA_023428035.1 Pseudomonadota bacterium
CGCCGATGAGGGTCTGCGAGCGGCCCGAGAGGATGAGCACCGGGGTCTCGGCGGTGGGGCGGTCGTCGAACATCCCGGCGACGGCGGGGCGCACGGGCTCCTGCGCGCCCTCGGAGACCGCCGCGGAGAGGAGCTCCGCGAAGCGACCCGCGCTGCGCGGGCGCTGGTCGGGGCTGAGCGCCCACGCGTCTCGCAGCACGACGTCGACCTTCGCGGGGACCGTCGGGCGCAGGACGCTCACCCGGTCGTGGACGCCCACGCGCATCGCGTCGAGCACCGCGCCGCCCACGCCGGAGAAGGCGGGTCGACCCGTGAGGAGCTCCCACGCGAGGGTGGCGAGGCCGAAGACGTCGGCGCGCGCGGTGAGGCCGGTGATGCCCGCGAGCTCCTCGGGGGACTGGTACGCCGGGCGCGCTCCAGGGAACTGCGGCCGGTCGGCGACGCCGACGCCGAGTAGCCTCACCTCGCGGGTGTCGTCGAGGACGAGCACGCGCTCGGGAGAGAGGGCGCGGTGCAGCACCGGCGGGCGCTGCTCGTGGAGGTAGTCGAGGGCGCCCGCGAGCTCGGCGACGATCCCCGCGACCCAGCGGGGGTCGAGGCCCTCGGGGGAGGCGTTGAGGTAGGCCCGCGCGGTGCGCCCGAGGAGGAGCTCGGTGACCTCGACGGGGCGGGGGCCGTCGAGCTCTCCGACGGCGTGGGTGCGCGGGAGCACCGGGTGCTCGAGCCCGCGGTGGAGGATCGCGGTCTGGGTGAACCACTCGCCCATCAGGTCGCTGAGGGCCAGGTGCACGACGTGGGCGCAGGCCGCGGCGCCGTCGGCGCTGCGCGCGCGGTAGCGGGTGGTGATGCGCCCCGCGCTCAGCGGGGCCTCGACGGTGTACCCGCCGGGTAGCTCTGTGCCCGGCGCGAGCTCCTCGCTCACGAATCCTCCGTGTGAGGCGACGCTACCGCTTCGTCACGGGGATGGGAAACTCCCTCTCGCGCTCAGGCCGCCGGGTCTTCGCGGCAGAGGACGAACCAGGCGTCCATGGCCTTGCCGCGGCTGAAGGCGCGGCCGACGGAGACCTGGTCGTTCACCCGGCGGACGACGTCGACCATGCCCACCCAGACGAAGCGGCCGAGGCGCGCGCTGTTCGGGATGATCTCGGGCCAGGCCGCGGGCTTTCGCGGAGGGACCTTCCCGTAGTCGATCACGCCCTCGCCCTTCTCGTTGATCGTCGCGGTGAAGTACCCCGGGCCGATGAGCGCCCCGGGCATCGGGTCGTTGTGGTTGTAGCCCCAGAGCTCCTCACCCGGGTCGTCGCCGTCGGGGCGGCAGAAGCGCTTCTGGAAGGTGCTGAAGGCGGGCAGGCTGTTGTGCCCCCAGTGGATCGACTCGACCAGGGGCTCGGAGCTCGGGGAGAAGTAGTCGAGGGTCAAGCCCCCCTCGCCGTCGAGGGACTCGTAGAGCTCGGCCATCTGCCGCTTCGAGAGGCCGTGGGCGGCGTTGCGGCGGGTCCAGCTCCCGGAGGTGTCGAGGGCGCCGCGGAGTCGCTCGATGTCGAGCTTCGGCTCGAAGAAGAGGTCCATGTACATGGCGGGGGCGACAGTTACCCCCGCCATGCCGTGGACGTAAAGCGCTCAGCCCCCGGCGCCCGCGGTGAACGACGCCTGGAAGCTCACCGTCACCTGCGCCGAGGCCTGCACCTTGGTCACCGCCTCGGCGGTCACCGCCGCCGCGCGCACCATGCACGCCGTCGCCGTGAGCCCCACGCGGCCCGCCGCGCTCGCCGCCCCCTGGAAGGCCGACGCGAACTCCGGCGCCTTCAAGACGAGCTGCTGCGCCCGCGCCACGTTCTGCAGCACCAGCGGGTAGTTGTTGGTGAGCGAGGTGATGAGCGTCGCGAGGCGCTGCTGCGCCGCGGCGCTCACCGTCGACTGCGCGACCACCGTGAGCTCGGGCCGCGAGCAGGCGACCGAGGCGCTCGCCCTCGCCTCGCAGGCCGCCCGGCACTGGGCCTCGGCCATGACCGAGAAGTTCCCCTCGCAGCGCACGTTGCTGGCGACCGAGCAGCTCCCTCGGCACTGGCCCGTGCAGGTGCCCATGCAGCCCGCGGTGCAGCTCCCCATGCAGCTACCCGTGCAGTTGGCCGAGCAGCTCCCGGTGCAGGTGCCCGTGCAGGCGCCGTTGCAGTTGCCGTTCGAGTCCATCTGCGAGCAGGTGCCCTCGCAGCGGCCGACGCAGGTGCCCGTGCAGCCGCCTGAGCAGGTGCCCGTGCACTGACCCGTGCAGGCCGCGTTGCAGCTCCCCGCGCAGCTCCCCTCGCAGGAGCCCGCGCAGTCGGCCACCACGGTGCCCATGCACTGCGGCACCGTCGCGCTCGCCGAGGCGGTGCACTGCGCGGCGCACTGCGCGGCGATGTCGATGTCGGCGCGGCAGATCGGCGGCGCGAAGGCGAGGGTGAGCGAGGCGTTGGTGGGCAGCGCCGCGGTGACGACCGCGCGCACCTCGCGGATCACCCGGTTGCAGACGGTGGTGACCCGGGCCTCGGTGGCGGAGCTCGCGACGTACTCGCTCGGGGCGATGCCGAGGTCGTTGCCGATGTTGGTGCAGGCCGTGACGAGGTCGTCGTGGATGGCGTTGACCGTGGAGTTGATGTCGATGGTCGCCTGCAGGAAGGCGTCGATCTTGCGGCCGTCGGCGCTGGTGCCGAAGGTCGCGAAGGTGCGGCCCTCGACGTTGAAGGTCGTGGTCGAGCAGGTCGGGTCGCCCGGGATGTTGATGCTGCCCCCGGCGTCGCCGCAGTCGACGAGGCCGAGCGAGAGGATCGCGATGGACGGTACGAGCAGTCGCTTCATGGGTCCCTCCAAAGAACGGTGAGAGACCGTACAGCCCTCGGCGGTGCGCTGTCAGTAGCGCGCGAGGCGGCGTAGGGCGTCGACGACCCGCTCCCTGCCGGGCATCAGCGACTGTTCGAGCTTCTTCGCGTAGGGAGACGGCCGGTCGGCGTAACACACGCGCTTGATCGGGCCGTCGAGGTGCTCGAAGCACAGGTCGGCCAGGCGCGCGACCAGCTCCGCCCCGTAGCCCGCCGTCGCCGTGGCCTCGTGGACCACCACGATCTTCCCGGTCTTCTTCGCCGAGGCGAAGACCGTCTCCTCGTCGAGGGGTGACAGCGTCCGCAGGTCGACGACCTCCACCGACACGCCCTCGGCGGCGAGGGTCTCCGCCGCGGCGAGGCACTCGTGGAGGGTCCACGACCACGAGAGGGCGGTGACATCCGTGCCCTCGCGCGCCACCCTCGCGCGGCCCAGGGGCTCGGTGAGGTCCCCCTCGGGGAGAGAGTCCTTCTCGCGGCGGTAGAGGAAGCGGTGCTCCATGAAGATCACCGGGTTCGGGTCGCGGATCGCGGCCTTCAACAAGCCCAGCGCGTCGCGCGCGGTCGAGGGCGCCACCACCGCGAGGCCCGGGGTGTGCGCGAACCACGCCTCGGGCGACTGCGAGTGAAAGGGGCCCGCTCCCACGCCGCCTCCGAAGGGCAGCCGCAGCACCATCGGCACGGGCTGCTCCCAGCGGTAGTAGGTCTTGGCGACGTTGTTCACGATCTGGTTGTGCGCGCAGGAGACGAAGTCCGCGAACTGCATCTCGACCACGGGCCGCTGACCCGCGAGGGCCGCGCCGAGGGCCGCCCCCACGGCGCCCGACTCGCACAGCGGGGTGTTGATGACCCGGAGCCTCCCGTACTTCTCGAAGAGGCCCTTCGAGGCGCGAAAGGCGCCGCCGAACTGGGCTACGTCCTGCCCCATGAGGAAGACCGCGGGGTCGCGCTCCATCTCCTCGTCGAGGGCGCGGCGGATCGCGTCGAGGTAGGTGATCTCGCTCACGACCGCGCCTCCGCGTGCTGCCGCGCGAAGGCGTCGGCGAGCTCTCCCGGCGCGAACACGGGTCGGGTGGCCTCACGCACTTCGGGCTCCGGGCTCGCGAGGCCCGCGGCGAGGGCCTCTTCGACGATCTCCCTGGTGATGGCGGTGACGGCCTCGACGCGCGCGGCGTCGATCGACCCGGCCTCCAGGGCCTCGCGCTCGAAGCGCGCCAGCGGGTCCATCGCGAGGAAGCGCTCCTTCTCCCGCGGGGGGATGAGGTCGTAGGAGCCGTCGCCCTCGGCGTGGCCCCTCATGCGCGGGAGCGTCACCTCGAGGAGCGTCGCGCCGTGGCCGTCCCGAGCTCGCTTCACGGCGGCGGCGGCGGCGCTCCAGCAGGCGGCGAAGTCTCCGCCGTCGACGGTGACCCCCGCGACGCCGTAGCCCGCGGCGCGGTCGCTGATCTTCTCGCAGGCGTACTGCTCCGAGAGCGGCGTCGAGAAGGCGTACTGGTTGTTCTCCACCACCAGCACCATCGGGAGCTTCATCACCCCGGCGAGGTTCATCGCCTCGTGGAAGTCCCCCTGGCTGGTCGCGCCTTCGCCGATGTAGCCCACGGCGACGGCCTTCGTCCCCTGCTGCTGCGACGCGAGCGCGAGGCCCGCGGCCACGGGGATCATCGACCCGAGGTGCGAGATCATCCCGACGTGGCGCACGCCCCACTCGGGCTTCAGCAAGCCGTAGTGGAACGAGCGGTCCACCCCGCGGGTGAAGCCGTCGCGGCGGCCGAGCACCTGCGCGGCGAGGCGGTGGAGGAGCTCCCGCGGGTGCGGCCGAAGCGCGTCCCAGTGCGTCACGTCTTCGGGGACGAAGAGCGGCGGCGCGAGGCGCGTCGGGTCGAGGTAGGTCGCGAGGATCGCGCCGAGGTCGCGGTGCACCGTCGAGATGACGTCTCCGGGCGAGAGCGCGACCGCGGTGGTGACCGTGGCGATCTCGTTGCCGACGGCGCTGTACCAGCGGCCGATCTGCCCCGAGCGGGCGAGGGCCTCGAAGCGGAAGTCCCACGCGCGCGAGAGGCGCATGAAGAAATGCGCGCGGCGCAGGGCCTGCGCGGGCACCGAGGCGAGGGGAGAGTCTGAGGTGGCGGCCATGGGGTGTGGGGCCGCGGCTTTACCGCCGCCCCCGACCGGCTTGCAAGGGCGCCGCGAGGCGTGCGACGCAGGGGCGGCATGAACTGGTCGCAGCGCGGTCCGGTGCCGCCCGACGGGGCGGAGCGACGGAGCTGGGGGGCGGGGGTGTTCCGCCGCTGCGGCGGCTGCGGCGAGACGGTGCTGTGCGAGTCTCCCGAGGCGCGCTGGGGGGTGTGCCCACACTGCGGCCACCACGAGCGCATCGCCGCGGAGCAGTGGGTGTCGCTCCTCACCGACGCGGGGAGCTTCGCCGCGCTCGACGACGAGCTGCGGCCGAGAGACCCGCTGGGCTTCACCGACGGGAGGTCTTATTCCGACCGGGTCGCGCTGGCGGCGCGCAAGACCGGGCAGGGCGAGGCGGTGCTCACCGGGCGCTGCGCGATCGACGGTCGGGCCGCCCTGCTGGGGGTGTTCGTGTTCGGCTTCCTCGGGGGCTCGATGGGGAGCGTGGTGGGCGAGCGGCTCACGCGGCTCTTCGAGCGCGGCGCGGCGGAGCGGGTGCCCGTGGTGGTGCTCTCGTCGTCGGGCGGAGCGAGGATGCAGGAGGGCGTGCTCTCACTGATGCAGATGGCGCGCACCGTCGCGGCGCGGGAGAGGCTGCGCGCGGCGGGGGTGCCCTTCATCTCGGTGCTGCTCGACCCGACCACGGGGGGCGTAGCGGCTTCGTACGCGCTGCTCGGCGACGTGAACGTGGCGGAGCCGAAGGCGCTCATCGGCTTCGCGGGCCCGCGGGTGATCGAGCAGACGATCCGGCAGACGCTGCCCGAGGGCTTTCAGCGGAGCGAGTTCCTCCTCGCGCACGGGATGATCGACGCGATCGTCGAGCGGGGGAGGATGCGAGAGACCCTCGCGAAGCTCCTGGGGTTGTTGTGGTGAGGGGGAGAGGCGACGGGGCTGCGACCCTCACCCCCGCCCCCTCTCGCGACGGAGGGACGACCCTCACCCCCGGCCCCTCTCCCGTAAACGGGGGCGGGGGTGAGG
>JAEYZO010000040.1 GCA_023428035.1 Pseudomonadota bacterium
CGCCGGCGGCGAGCGGAGCGGCGCCGCGGGTCCACCGCGCGACGAGCGCGTCGTCTTCGCTCACGGCGCCTCGCGGGGCGCGAAGCGGTCGCGACGACGCGTGGGGAAGAGCGCCTGCCACAAGACCTCGGGCTCGACGCCGTGGCGCCGCGAGAGCGCGTCGAAGACCACCACCCCGAGCCGCCCCCGCGGGGGCCGCGCGACGGAGCGGGCGTACTCGACCCCGAGGTCGAAGCCCGACTGAGCGCTCACCGCCGCCGACTCCTTCAGGGCGGTGGGCTCGTCGAGGTCCTTGCGGGCGCGCAGCCTCGCCTTGAGCGAGAGCGTGGCGCGCATGAGGGAGTGGTAGTCCGCGAGCCACGCGACCCAGGGCTCGTGACGCTCCCCCGCGCGGGCCGCGCGCAGCCCCTCGACGCGCGCGCGCAGCACCTCCTCGGGCAGCGCGTCGAGCTCCCTCAGCGCGCCGGGGAAGCTCCTCGCCAGGGCCGCGAGGTCGCCCCGGTCGGCGAGCTCACCGCGCGCGGCGCGGGCCTCGCGGAGCGCGACGAGGCGGCGGTACTTCTCCTCCAGCGCGGCGAGGGCCTCGTGCGACGGCGGCTTCACGGCGCGTGCATCTTGGGTGAAGCGCCGCGGGGCGCAAGTGCCCGGGTCAGTAGTCGCCGAAGAGCGCGGTCATCTTCACGTCGAGGGCGAGCGCCACGCGGTACAGCGACGACAGGCTCGGCGACGACTCCGCGCGCTCGATCTGAGACAGGAGCGACACCGACAGCCCCGTGCGTCGGGCGAGCTCCTTCAGGGTGAGCCCGCGGTCCTTGCGCAGGCCGCGGATCGTCTCGCCGAGCGCCCGGTGGAGCTGCTCCTCGGGGGAGCGCACCAGGCCCTTCTTGCGCAGCGCGCCCGTGACCACCGCGCGCAGCTCGTCGACGGTGAAGGGCTTGCGCAGGTAGTCGAGGGCGTCGAGCTTCATGCTCTCCACCGCGGTGTCGACCGAGGGGTAGCCCGTGACCATCACCACCGCGAGGTCGCGGTCGGCCTTGCGGATGCGCCGCAGGGTCTCGATGCCGTCCTGCCGGGGCATCATGATGTCGAGGAGCGCGAGGTGATAGCCCCCGTCGCGCACGGCGGCCTCGGCCTCCAGCGGGTCTGAGAGCGCGGTCACCGCGTAGCCGTCGCGGGCGAGCACCGTCTCCAGCAGGCCGCGGATCGCCGCGTCGTCGTCGACCACCAGCACCTTGATGGCCGCCTCGGGGTGAGCGACCGCGGCCTCACTCAAGGTGGACGCCCTCGCCCAGGTAAGCGCCCTTCACCCGCGGGTCCTGCGCGAGCTCCGCGGCGTCGCCCGAGAGCAGCACCTCGCCCGTCACCAACACGTACGCCCGCTGCGCCGCGGCCAGCGCCCGCCGGGTGTTCTGCTCCACCAGGAGGACGGTGGTGCCCGCGCGGCGGATCTTCTCGATGGCCTCGAAGATCTGATCCACCAGCACCGGGGCGATGCCGAGCGAGGGCTCGTCGAGCATCAACAGCTTCGGCCCCGACATCAGCGCGCGCGCGATCGCGAGCATCTGCTGCTCGCCGCCCGAGAGCGTGCCCCCGAGCTGGCTCATGCGCTCCCCCAGCCTCGGGAAGACCGCCACGGCCTCGTCGACGCGCCGCCGCGTCGCCGCCGCGTCGCGCACCGTGTACGCGCCGATGTCGAGGTTCTCTCGCACCGTCAGGTTCGGGAAGATCGCCCTCCCCTCGGGCGAGAGCGCCATCCCCATCGCGGGCAGCTCGTGCGGCGCCACGCGGGAGAGGTCCCTGCCCTCGAAGGTGACCGCGCCGCCTTCGAGCGGGAGGAGCCTGGCGATGGCCTTGAGCGTGCTGGTCTTGCCCGCGCCGTTGGCGCCCACCAGCGCGACGAGCTCGCCCTTGCGAACCTCGAGCGAGGCGCCCTTCACGGCCTTGATCCCGCCGTAGGCGACGTGGAGGTCCTTCACCTCGAGCAGCACCTCGCTCGACCCCGCGGGTCCGCGCTCGGGGTCATCGCCGCCGGAGCCTAGGTAGGCCTCGAGCACCTTCGGGTGCTCCTGCACCTCGGCGGGGGGGCCGTGGGCGATGGTCTCCCCGCGGTCCATCACGTGGATGAGCTCGCACACGCTCATCACCACCTGCATGTTGTGCTCGACGAGCACCACCGTGAGGTCGAAGCGGTCGCGCAGCTCGCGGATCTGCCCCTTCAGCACCTGCGCCTCGGCGGAGTTCATCCCCGCGGCGGGCTCGTCGAGGAGGAGCGCCTTGGGCGAGAGCATCAGCGCGCGGGCGATCTCGAGACGTCTCTGGTCGCCGTAGGGCAGCGACGAGGCCGGGTTCTCGCTCACCGACGAGAGCTTGAAGATCTCCAGGAGCTCCGAGGCGCGCGCTCGCATCGCGCGCTCGTCGTCGTGGTAGCGGGC
The DNA here is from genome assembly GCA_023428035.1 of Pseudomonadota bacterium. GTDB lineage: Bacteria > Myxococcota_A > Polyangia > Polyangiales > JAEYZO01. The sequence goes on from JAEYZO010000040.1 coordinate 2,433, forward strand.
GGTGCGGGCGATCGCGTCGAAGATCCCCGCGCGGCTCGCGCGGTGGTTCGCCACGAGCACGTTGTCGAGCACCGACATCTGCCCGAACAGGCGGATGTTCTGGAAGGTGCGCGCGACGCCCAGGTCGGCGACCCTCCACGCGGGCATGCCCTCGATGCGGCGCCCCTCGAAGGCGATGGCGCCGCGGGTGGGCACGTACACGCCGGTCACGCAGTTGAAGACCGTGGTCTTGCCCGCGCCGTTCGGGCCGATGAGCCCGAAGATGCACCCCTTGGGGACCTCGAAGCTCACGCCGCCGACGGCGCGCAGCCCCCCGAAGACCATCTCGACCTTGTCGAGGGAGAGCGCCGCGGTCACGCGCGACCCCCGAGGCCCGGGATCATCCGCTTGAGGGCCGAGACGTTCAGCTCGCGGTTGCCCAGGAGCCCCTGCGGCCGCACCAGCATCAGGATGATGAGGAGCAGCGCGTAGGTGATGAGCCGGTAGCCCTGGAACTCCCGCAGGAGCTCCAGCGAGACCGCGACGAGCACGCCGCCCACGACGGCGCCGGTGATCGACCCGAGGCCGCCGAAGATGATCATCACGAGGATGTCGATGGAGCGGTCGATGCGAAAGGCCCCCGGGTCGATGTGCTGCCCGCCCGTCGCGTCGTGCGCGTAGAGCGAGCCCGCGAGCCCCGTGGCCATGGCGCTGATCGCGAAGGCCAGCACCTTGTACCGCGTGGTGGGGACGCCCGCGGCCTCGGCGGCGATCTCGTCTTCGCGGATCGCCGTGAGCGCGCGGCCGTAGGAGCTGTAGGTGAGGTTCGCGATGACCCACACGACCAGCACCGCGCCGCCCCAGATCCACGGGAGCGTCGCGTAGGGGGGGATGCTCTCCGCCCCCATGGGCCAGCCCTGCGAGCCGCCGAGGGCCTGCACGCTCTCGATGGTGATGCGGATGATCTCGCCGAAGCCCAGGGTGACGATGGCGAAATAGTCGCCGCGCAGCCGCAGAACCGGGAAGCCG
>JAEYZO010000043.1 GCA_023428035.1 Pseudomonadota bacterium
GGGTCGCGCAGCCCGGCCTCGCCACCGCCGTCGCCACACCCGACGTGACCCAGGTGGGCCTCGACGGTCGGGTGATCGTGGCTGAGAGCCCCGCGACGCGCACCGTCCCGGCGCCACCTTCCGCAGCGGGGCGCGGCCGCGTGCAGCACGTGCACCACCACGCGGCCGCTCGCTACCAGTTCAACCTCTCGGGCGCCGACCCACGAGCGCTCGCCGCGGAGGTGCAGCGCGTGCTCGACCGCCGCGAGCGCGAGCGCAGCGACGCGCAGCACCCGACGGAAGGAGACGACTGATGCCCACGCTCCTCCAATGGGACGACGGTGGCGCCACCGTGGCGCTGGAGATCGACGTGACCTCGTCGGAGGGTTACGAGCTCACCGCGGAGGTGACCGAGCACCCGGTCGAGACGGGCTCGGCCATCACCGACCACGTCCGGCCGAACAACGGCATGGTCACCCTCGAAGGGCTCATCACCAACACGCCCGTCGTGGTGCCGCGCACTCAGCTCGCGGGCCGAACACGCGCGCCGCAGAACGTCGACCTGCGCATCGGCGGCGAGACCGTGCGCGTCTCGCTTCAAGAGTGGTCGGCGCCCCTCGACCGCGTGCGCGAGTGTGACGCGCTGCTGGCCGCGCTCGTCGCCGCGGGTACGCCCGTGCGCCTCACCGCGTCGCTGCGCGGCACGATCGACGCCCTCGTCATCACCCGCTACAAGGTCGACCGCACCGCCGACACCGGCAAGTCGCTCCCCGTGACGCTGGAGATGAAGCGCCTCCGCGTGGTGAACACCGCGCGCGTCGCGGTGCCCGCGCTTCGTCGCGTGCCGCCGGTCGAGCCGCGCGGCGAGCAACCGCCCGTCGAGGCCGGGAGCACGCTCTACAACGTCTTCAGCGGGAGCCGGTGATGCAGCACGTCCCCTGCACACCCAACGGCGTCTCATGCTGGACCCAGCGCACCACGCTCGACGGGGTGAGCTTCGTCCTGAAGCTAGACTGGTATCAACGCGACACGCATTGGAGGCTCTCGATCTCCGACGCGGAGGGCGTGCCGATCCGCACAGGGATCGTCCTCACCACGGACACGCTCCTCCTGCGCGGCGTGGTCGATCCGCGTCGCCCGCGCGGGGAGCTCGCCATCGTCGACCTCACGGGCGCGAACGACGTGGACCCGGGCTTCAGCGACCTCGGCTCACGCTTCGTCTTGGCCTACGCGACGGCCGCGGAGCTCGGGCGGTGAAGCAGTTCCGTAGGGCGTGGCGTATTCAAGTCGGAACCCTTTTGGTGTCGTCGAGCGCGCCGCCGGGCCCGGGCCTCGCGTGCAAGTTCTCCGTCACCAAGAGCGTCGCGACGGCGCGCGCGGGGAGCCTCGAGCTGGAGGTCTACAACCTCTCCCGCCGCCACTCGGCCGAGCTCGCAGACCTCCCTCGCCGCACCACCTTCGTCTCCGTCGACGCGGGCTACGAGGAGGGGATGAGCCGGATCTTCACCGGCAACCTCCGCAGGGCCATCCCCCGCCACGACGGCGCCTCGTGGGTCGTTCGCGTCACCGCTGGCGACGGCGAATTTGCTCGAAGGTCCGCGCGCATCTCCAGCGCCTTCGCCTCGGGGACCTCCACGGCCGTCGCGGCGCAGGCTCTCGCCGACGCGCTCGGCGTGGGCGTCGGCAACGCCGCGCAGGCCTTCCGCGGCGTGCGGCTCACGAGCGGCGGAGAGGTCTTCGAGGATGGTCACATCCTCCACGGCAACGCCGCGCAGGCCCTCACCGACCTCTGCAATAGCTCGGGGCAGACATGGACGATCCAAGACGGCGCGATCCAGGTCCTCCCCCTCGGCGGCGCCTCGTCGCGCACGGCCATCCGCCTGGGGGCCGACTCGGGACTCATCGACTCGCCCGAGATCGTCGGCCGCAACACCGTCACCGTGAAGTGCCTCCTGCAGCCGGGCCTGGTGCCGGGCCAGCGCGTCGTCATCGACTCGCTGCTCGTGCAGCACGAGGTGCGGATCACGGAGGCGAAGCTCACCGGCGAGACCCACGGCAACGCGTGGGGGGCCGAGCTCACCTGTCACCGCCCGCGGCCGCCGCTTCAGCTCACGGGGAGCGGGCCGCTCAACCCCACCGTCTGAGGAGCACCATGCCCGAGCGATTGCCCTTCCCCACGGCCGAGGAACTCCACGAGGCGCAGATGGAGGAGCTCCTGCTCCGGCTCCACGTCGCCGGCGTCGGCCGCATCCAGAGCTACAACGCCGAGCGCCAGGTCGCGGACATCGTCCCCCAGGTGCGCCACCCGGTGCCCCGTCCGGATGGCGGGTACGACTTCGAGGACCTGCCCGTTCTGCCTGACGTCCCGCTCCTCTGGCCTCGCATGGGCCGATGGTTCTGGGCGGCGAGCGTCGAGCCCGGCGACGCGGTGCAGATCCTCTACGACGGCCGCTCACCCGGCCGCTGGCGGCGTCAGGCCGAGACCGGGAACACGGGCCTCGACCGCATCCGGGAGATCCAGAACCCCGAGCACCTCACCCTGCACGGTCTCTCCAACGCCGTCGCGATCCCCGGGCTCGACACCTGGAACCGGGCGCTGCGGCACGTGCCCGAGCAGCTCCCACCGACCCATGCCGACGCGGGCATCACCTTCGGTTCGGACCTCGACGATGGCCTGCGGGTGTCGATCCGAGGCGACGGCTCGCTCAAGATCACGAAGGGCAACGGCGTTGTGCTGGAGATCGACACGTCGGGCGTGGTGCACCTCGGCACCGCGACCGGCGAGGCGCTCGCGCTCGCCGCGGCCACCGACGCCATCGTGTCGTCGCTGAAGTCGACCATCGCCGGATGGACACCGATCGCCAACGATGGCGGGGCGTCGCTCAAGGCGGTCATCGCCGGGTGGAGCCCGGCGAGCGTCGCGGCGTCGAAGGTGAAGGGGGTTTAGTAGCGGCGACGCCGCATCAGTCGGCGCATCTGCTGCTCGGGGGTTGCGGGCGGCCGCACGATCATGCCGAAGGCAGCGACCTCGGGCACCACCTCCTCGCCGCGGATCGTCTCCGTGGTGTGCGACCCGGTCGCAACGCCATAAATGAGCATCTCCGCGCCGTCGACGACCTGGGAGTTCGCAAGGCCCGGATAGATCACGTCGACGCGTTGGTGGCCGAGCATATCGAGAAAGAGCGTCATCACGGTCTGATCGTTCTCTTCGCGAACGCGGTGAGCCGTGCCCTCGATCCGCGTCATGCGGCCAACCATGCGCGCGGGCGCGCGGAAGAGCATTCCCATGTCAACACACCTGTTGCCGGATCCACGGATGTCCTCGTCACAGCGGCGGATGAAGTCGTTTGTGACCTCGTCTCTGCCTGCGGCACGGTCGGCCCGGATCATGTTCCTGTAGAAGTGAGCTTCTCGGAACTCGCGGCTCTCGCCCCCGGGCAACGTCCACACGACGCCGCCATCGGAGTGGGCGCAGACCACGGGAGCCTCGCTGTCGAGGATCATGTCTCCGGCCGAAGCATCCGCATCCGTACGACCGACGAACACCTCCCAGCCGCAGTGCTCGCTCACAAGACTGATGGTCTCCGGCTCGGCGGGGCCGGGTGCAGGCGGCATGGGTGGCTGCGGTACGTCTGTCGAAATGGCAGGAGGCGGTGCGGCGACGGTCGGCGGCGCCTCCTGCTTGCACGCCACGCACAACACCAGCACGCCCACGGCCGTGAGTTCCCGCCACATGGCGGGGGACGCTACAGCAGTCCGTCGGCGAAGGGAGCTCCCGTCACTCGACCGGGCACCCCAGTAGCCAGAGGTCTCCGAGCGCCGGGTCGACGGTGCGACCCGGAAGCCCCTCTGCGCCGCGTCGGCTCCCGTCCACGGGCCCCGCGAATTGCACAAGGAAGCTCTGCCTGCGGCCACGCTCCGCGCCCGACGTGATGCGCAGGGTCGGCAGATAGTTCCCGTTGAAGTCGAGGGCTCCCGAGCGAGCGCCCGTCCCCACGGCGATGCGTCCGGTGAGGTAGCTCCCGCCGAAGCACCCGTAGAGGTTGAAGGTGACGAAGCCGCCGCTGACGGAGCACGTCGCGTTCGAGGGGCTGTCGCAGACCGTGCGCTCGCCCCTGTAGCCGAGCTCCATAAAGGCGCTCCGAACCTCGAAGGTCGAGCGCGCCGCCTCGAGGTCGTACCGCGTCGGCCCCGCATCCACCGGACCCGTATCCGCCGGTCCCTCGTCGCGCGGCACGTCGACGACGTCCACGCCCGCGTCGGTCCTGGCATCCTCCCCCGCGTCGACCACGTCGACCGCGTCGACCGCGTCGGGGCCTTCGTCGCGCGGCACGTCGAGCCCCGCGTCGACCACGTCGACCACGTCGACCACGGGCACGTCGGCCGAGGCGTCGACGCCCGTGTCGACCGGCGCGGCGTCGAGCCGGTGCACGTCGACCACGGG
>JAEYZO010000558.1 GCA_023428035.1 Pseudomonadota bacterium
GGCGGGTGGTCGCCGCGCGAGGCCGAGGCGCACGGGGACTCCGACGTGACGGCGCTGCTCGCGCGCTTCGAGGCCGCGGCGGAGCGGGGCTTCGACGCGCGCTCGCTGCGCGACGAGGGCCTCGACCCCGGGGCCGTCGCCGCGGTGGAGCGGGTGCGACGTCAGCTCGTACGGGTCGCGCGCACGGTCGAGGTCGAGGGCGGTGTCTCACCGGGGGACGCCGACGAGGCGCTGCGCGTGGCGCTCCTCGCGGGCTACCCCGACCGCGTCGCGAGACGGCTCCGCGGGCTGGAGCTGGTGATGGTCAACGGCGGCTCCGCGAAGCTCGACCCTCGGAGCGAGGTGCAGCGCGCGGAGTTCCTGGTCGCCGTCGACGCGGAGGAGAGGAGCGACCCCCGGTCGCGCGGCGCGGTGGTGCGGAGCGCGAGCGCGATCGAGCCCGAGTGGCTGATGGAGCTCTTCCCCGACGCGATCCGTGAGGTGGTCGAGGGGAGGTGGGTCGCCGCCGACGAGCGCGTCGACGCCGTGACGCGGCTCTACTATCGGAGCCTGCTGCTCGACGAGGGGCGCGCGCCGCCGAGCCCCGAGGCCGAGCGCGCGGTGGCCGAGGCGCTCGCGAGGGAGGCCCTCTCGAAGGGCGTCTCGCACTTCGCGGGAGACCGAGACGCGCTCGATCGGTGGGTGGCTCGGCTGGCCTTCGTGGCGGAGCACTTCCCCGAGGCGAAGATCGCGGCGCCGGGCGAAGACGCGCTCAGCGAGGCCCTCACCCGCCTGTGCGGGGGTCGACGGAGCTGCGCGGAGCTGCGCGACGCGGGGCTCCTCGAAGGGCTCCGGGCGGGGCTCGACGGGTCGCAGCGCTCGCTGGTCGACCGCGCGGCGCCGGAGCGGGTGACCCTGCCCGGCGGTCGCGCGGTGAAGGTGCACTGGGAGAGGGGGAAGGCCCCGTGGATCGAGTCTCGCTTGCAGGACTTCTTCGGGATGACCGACGGCCCGCGCGTCGCGTCGGGGCGCGTGCCGCTGGTGCTGCACCTCCTCGCGCCGAACCAGCGCGCGGTGCAGGTGACCACCGACCTCGCGGGCTTCTGGACGCGGCACTACCCGGGAATCCGCAAGGAGCTCTGCCGCAAGTACCCGCGGCACCCCTGGCCCGAGGACGGGCGGTCGGCCACGCCGCCGGCGCCGAGGCGATGACGAGGAGAGCGAGCGCATGAAGACCGAACCTGTCCGCGAGCTCTGGCTGGTGCGCCACGCGGAGTCCGAAGGCAACCGGGGCAAGCGCTTCACCGGGCACGGGCCCTCGCCGCTGTCGGAGCGGGGGAGGCGCCAGGCCGAGGCCCTCGCCGCGGCCTTCGGCGACCTCGCCTTCGAGGCGGTGTACGCGAGCGACCTGCCGCGCGCGCTCGAGACCGCGGAGCCCCTCGCGCGGCGCCTCGGCCAGACCGTCATCGCGAGGGAGTCTCTGCGCGAGCGGGACATGGGGGCCTTCGTCGACCTGAGCTTCGACGAGGTGCGCGAGCGCTACCCCGAGGGCTGGAGCGCGCTCCTGCGGCGCGACCCGGACTGGGCGCCTCCCGAGGGCGAGTCGCACGCGGCCTGCGCGGCGCGGGTGTCGCGCGCCATCGACGAGGTGCTGGCGGGGCACGCGCGGGGGCGGGTGCTGGTGGTGAGCCACGGGGTCGCGATCAACCACCTGCTGCGGTACCTCATGGCGGTGAGCGAGGCGTCGGTGCTCTTCACCGTGGAGAACGCCTCGGTGCAGCGCGTGGAGTGGCATGATGGCGGGCTGCGACGTGTGGCTTGCGTGAACGACACGGCGCACCTACGCGGAGTGACATGAGGCTGCAGGTCGCGTGCGCGGTGGCTCTCCTCGCGGGCTGCGGGGAGTCGGTGGAGTCGAGGCTCCTGCCCGAGGCGGCGGTCTCGGTCGACGCGGGGGCGGCGCAGGACCGCCCCGCGGTGGACCTGGGGGCGACCGAGGACGTCACGGTCGAGCTGGACGCGCCCGACGTGATCGACGCGGGGGAGGACGGCACGGTCGAGCCGGACGCGCTGGTCGAGGAGGACGCGCCGGACATCGACGACGTTGGTGTCGCGAAGGACGCTTCGCCCGAGGTCGACGCCGGGCCCCGGGAGGACCTCGGCGCTCGCGGCCCCTTCACCGTCGCCACGTGGACCGGCTCGGTCACGGGCGTGTCGGGCACGACGCGCATCCACTACCCGTCGAGCGGCGCGGGGCGGCACCCGCTGGTGGTCTTCGCCCACGGCTTTCAGCTCGGCACGAACAACTACGACGGCCTGCTCACGCACGTCGCGTCGTGGGGCTTCGTGGTGGCGAGCGTCGACTACCCGGGCTCGCTCCTCGGGGTCGACCACCGCGGCGTGCCGACGGCCATCGCCGCCGCGCGCGCGGTGCTCGAGGCGGGGCGGGTGGACTTCCCCGGGCGCGACCGGGTGATGGCCGGGCGCTCCGTCGCGATGGGTCACTCTCTCGGGGGCAAGGGCGCCGTCATGGCCGTCCTCACGGACCGCGCCTTCGTCGCGGGGGTCGCCCTCGACCCCGTCGACGACAACCCCGCGCCCCTGGGCTCGGTGAGCGAGAGCGCGCCCTCGATCGCCCCCGAGCGCATGGGCGGCCTCGCGCGCCCCCTCGCGCTCTTCGGCGCCACGCAGTCGCGCTGCGGGCTCCTCGGCGCGGCCTGCGCGCCGGAGGCGAGCAACTGGCAGCGCTTCGCCGAGAGCGCGCCCGCGGGGGTGACCGTGGGGCGCTTTCCGCTCAACAACTTCGGGCACAACGACTTCGTCGACACCGCCTGCGGGGTTCAGTGCGCGGTGTGCGCGCGCGGCGCGGCGCCCATCGACACGCGGGCCCGCGCGCTGCGGCTCCTGACGACCGCGTTCCTGTTCCGCTACGCCCTCGACGACGCGCGCTACCAGGGCTGGGTGAACGGCGCCGAGCGCGCCGCGCTGGTGCGCGCGGGGCTACTCTGGAACGAGGACCCCGCGACGCTCCCCGCGTGTCGCTGAGCGCTCAGCCCGGCATCGTTCGCGCGTTCGCGCCCACGTTCACGCCGGGGTTCACCGTGATCTCTCCCGAGGCCACGGTCACCTGGAAGTGCTGGAGACCCGTGGTCGCGGGGCCCTGGGTGACGTCTCCGTTGGCGTCGAAGGTCGAGCCGTGGTTCGGGCACCGGAAGGCCCCGACGGTGCTCTGCCTGCACCCGCTCGTCGCGGGCTCGCACGCGACCTCGCCCGACTGGAAGACCACCGTCGTCGCCTCGTGGGAGCAGATCGCCGTGAAGGCGAAGAAGCCGCCGGCGTCGCGCCCGACGTACACCGCCGGGCCCGTGTAGAGCTTGTAGGTGCCCTGGGG
>JAEYZO010000776.1 GCA_023428035.1 Pseudomonadota bacterium
CACCTGGGCCTGGGCCTCGGCGCGACGGAGTTCGGCCTGCGCGCCGACATCGCCTCGCGCGCCCTCGACGACCTCGGCACCACGGCGGGGAGCGCGTACCTCATCACGGCCGAGGTCGCGCATCGCTTCCTGGAGGGCGCGACGGTGCGACCCGTGATCGGCGCGGGCTTCGACCGCTGGCAGATCGACCCCGACGGCGGAGCGGGCGCTGGGGCCTTCGGCGTGGGCGCGCGCGCGGGCGTCGAGATTCACTACCGGGTGGGCCCTGGCGCGGCGCTCGTGTTCGGCGCGGACCTCGGGTACCACCGGATGTTCGCGACCATCGACGGCGCGAACATCTCCCCCGACGTGATGACCTTCGGGGCCACGGCGGACATCCGGCTGTAGCGAGAGCCCACGCGATCAAGCCGCGGCGAACTCGCCGAGCTCTCGCGCTTCTGGGTCTTTGAAGCCGAGCACGATGCGGCTCTTCGGGATGCCCGCGGCGACGAACTCCGTCGCGACGCCCTCCTCCGTCCCATCGCGCTGCACCCAGATCTTGTCGCCGCGGAGCTCGACGTGGACGAGGCACCCATGCACGCGCTGGTCGCCCATCCACCCGTGGGAGACGACGAGGTAGCGCCCGGCCTCCTCATCGAAGACGGTCTCGTTCTCGATGTCTCCGTTCGCGTAGCGAATGCCGACGAACTGACGGAGGCAACGCCGGATGACCTCTCGCGCGTCGTTCATGGGATCCATCGGAGCACCTTTCGCAGGTCGGGGTCGAAGACGATGAGCTTGAGGCGCCCGTTCGCGAGCACCATCTGTCCCACGGGTTCCTCGAAGAGGTCGCGGAACACCTTCGCGCGCACCGCGACGTAGAGCGCGCGGTCGGGGTCGAGCTGAGCCAACGCGTCGCCGTACAGCACGACCTGGCCGAGCGTGAGCTCCAGCTCCCGAACCTCGGAGGCGCCGAGGAAGCTCTTGATCTCCACGGCGATCTTGCGCCCTTGCTTCTCCGCGCCGAGAAAGCGCTCGGCCCCGAGGTCGACGAACATGTCCCTCGCGCCGATCCGAAGCGCGAGCGGATCGTGCGTGATCGTCCACCCGTCCGCGACGAGCGCGTCGACGACGTGAGGATGGTACTGATCGCGAGCGGGCATCAGCACGGATCGTACAGCCACTCCGCGAGCCGGGGTTCTCCATCCTCGCTACGGTGGATGCCGCGCGGGTCCCTCCCACTCCTCTCGCAGCAGCGCGTACACGTCGAAGTCCCTCGCCTCTCCGCGGCACACGCGGTAGCGCCGGAGGCGCCCCTCGCGGGTGAAGCCGCAGCGCTCCAGCAGCCGCGACGAGCGCGCGTTGTCGTCGCGCACGTACGCGTGCACGCGGTCGACCTCGCCATCCGTGAAGACCCACCCCAGCGCGGCCTGCACCGCGCCCCGCGCGATCCCGCGGCCCCAGAGCGACGGCGCGAGCTCGTACGCGAGCTCCGCCCAGCGGTGCGCCCGCGAGACCTCGTTGAAGCCGCAGACGCCCACCGCGACGTCGTCGCCGTCGATCGTGACGGACCACTTCGACGGCTCGCCCGCGCTCCACCGAGAGGCCGCGCGCTCGATCATCGCGTCGACGAACGCGGGCGTGACCTCGGGGTAGCTGGTGAGCGCCGTCACCGCGGGATCGCTCAGGTACGCGTAGACCGCCGACGCGTCGGAGGGGGCGAGCGGTCGCAGACGGCCTCCCGCGAAGGTGATCGTCGGCGGCTCATGCATGGTTGAAGCGTCGCCTCTGCGCGCGGCGGTGTCGATCCGTCATGCATCGCGGTCGAGCGTCGAGCTCTGCCCGCGTGGGCGCGTCGAGGCCGGTGACCCGCGCGGTGGCCACGGGCCGCGCGCGCTGCGGTACCGTCCGCGACACCGATGGCCTCTCTGCGAGCGTTGTTCCCATTGCTTCTGCTCTCGTGCGCCGCGAGGAGCAGGCCCGAACCACGGACGCGCGTCGTCGCGCCGGAGTCGCCGCCCGCACACCAGGCGCGCGACCGACGGAGGTTTGCGCGCGAGCGCCGCCCCGCTCGATCATCGCTCGCCATGAACCTTCCTTCTCTGGCGATCGCGTCGGCGCTGGCGGTGGCGCCCCGCGCTGCCACGGCGCAGAACCTCCCGCCGCTCCCGCTCACCGCCGCGGAGCGACGGAGCCTCTCGGCGTCGGACCTCGTTCCCTACGGAGAAGGCGGGGCTGTCCCCTCGGGCGCGCGGGTCGTGACCGCGGCCCCGGCGCGACCCTTCACGCGACGTTCTGACGTTGTTGGCCCCGCTTCTCGCAGCGCTGCGCCGTCACTCTCGCCCGCGCCAGATGATTGTCTCGCGGCGCTCGCCGCGCGACAGTCGCGCCCATGGAAGGGCGACCGCTGTCGATCGTGTGCCTCGTAGTGTTCACCGTCGCGTGCGGGGCGCGCGCCCCCGCCGGGCTCTCGCTCGGAGACGGCGGTGGTGACGCGGCGTCCCCTATCGACGCGGTGACCTCCGTCGACGTCGTGACCCCTGTTGACGCGGTGACCTCCGTCGACGACGTGACCCCCGTCGACGCGCCCGCGGGCGATGACACGCCGGGCCCGAGCGACGGCGGGCCGACGCCGTGCCGCTCGTCGCGCGACTGCTCCGCGCTCGCGTGGGTGTGCGAGACCACGCGGGGCGTGTGCGTCGAGTGCGTGGGCAACAACGACTGCCCGGTGGGCCAGGGCTGCTCGGGCAACGCGTGCCGGGCGATGACCTGCACGCCGGGGTCGTCGCGCTGCCTCGACGCGCGCACCGCGAGCGTGTGCGCCGCCGACGGCGTGACCGAGTCGAGCGTCGCCTGCGCCGCGGGACAGACCTGCGGGGCCGACGGGCGCTGCTCGGACTGGGTCTGCATGCCGGGCACCGCGAGCTGCGCGCCGAGCGGAGAGCGCCGCGTTTGCAACCCCGACGGGCTCACCTTCGCGGCCGCGCCCTGCGCGACGCCCGCGGGCGCGACCTCCTCCCGCTGCGTGACGGGGGCCTGCCAGCCGGTGTGCGACGCGGCCCACGGG
>JAEYZO010000917.1 GCA_023428035.1 Pseudomonadota bacterium
CCGACGCGCGCGACCGCTGCCCCGACCAGCCCGAGCCCGTCAACGGGGGCGAGGACGACGACGGCTGCCCCGAGGCCAACGCCCCGACGCTCGCCACGGTGGTGGGCGACCAGATCCAGATCACCGAGCAGGTGAACTTCCGCACCGGGAGCGACCGCATCGTGGGCCGCAGGAGCTTCGAGGTGCTCGACGCGGTGGCCGCGGTGCTGCGCGCCCACGCCGAGATCGCGAGGGTCGAGGTGCAGGGCCACACCGACAACCGCGGCAACGCGGGGCGCAACCGCGCCCTCTCGCAGCGCCGCGCCGAGGCCGTGCGGCAGTACCTCGTCGCGCACGGCGTCTCGGCCGACCGGCTGAGCGCCCGGGGCTTCGGCCCCGACCAGCCCCTGGAGTCGAACTCCACCGAGGCCGGGCGCGCCCGCAACCGTCGGGTGGAGTTCCACTTCGCCCCGCAGACTCCGCCCGCGCAGACCCCCGCCGCGCAGCCCTGACCGCAGGGAATTTCTCTCCCTCCCTGGAGCTCTGCTACGCGCCGTCCCATGCGACGCGCGGCGCTCGGCTCGGTGATGGTGCTCCTCGCCTCGATGGCGCCCTCCGCGGGCTGCGACCTGGGCGGAGCCGGCGACGACCTCGGCACCTACGAGGTCACCCTCACGATGACCGCGAACACCTGCGGCCCTCAGTACGGCGCCTTCGAGTCGCGGGTGCAGTTCGACGCGGCGCTCTCGGCGCGCTCGGGCACCCTCCGCTGGCGCCCCTCGGGGGCGGCGGAGAGCGTGGGGTCGGTGAGCGGCACCAGGAGCTTCCGCGTCGCGCTGCAGAGCGACGAGCAGGTGCTCCCCGCCGACCGACGCTACGACTACCCGGGGTGCGTGCTCCGCCGCAGCGACGTGATCGAGGCGGTGTTCACCGCGGCGAGCCCCGACGCGGGGAGCGATGTCGACGGCGGACAGCCCGACGGGGGGGCCGACGGAGGGGCCGACGCGAGCGTCGACGCGGGCTGGGCCGCGACGGTGTCGGGCTTCACGGGCTCCGAGTCGATCGTGCTGGGTCAGGTCGAGGGGACCGACTGCCGCCCGATGGTGGGCGCGGGCGCCGGCCAGGTGAGCGCGCTTCCGTGCATGGTGAGCTACGCGCTCAGCGCGCGGAGGCGGTGAGGGTCACATCGAGACCTTGGCGTGCTGCTCGGGGGCGTCGTCCCGGGGGCGCTCGCCCTTGAGCACGGCGGCGGCGGCCTCCCAGAGGTAGCGCAGGCCCTTGGCGCCGGTGTTGTCCCAGTACTCGCCGATGTCGGGGCTCAGGCGCAGCAGCACGATGTTCGGGTCGTCCTTGCCGTTGGGGAAGTACACCCGCCAGGGCTCCTTCCAGAGCCGCTGGACCTTGGCGCGGTCGTCGACCACGTCGAGGGTGCCGCTCACCGAGAGGTAGAGCATCCCGTCCTGCGCGGTGATGAGCCCGCGCGGGTCGCGCTCGGCCTCGTCGGTCTTCTCGGTCTCCCTAGACGTGGCGAACCACACGTCGCCCTGGGCGTCGACCTCGGCGATGGCCATCGGCCGCGCGCGGAGCGTTCCGTTCTTCGCGCGCGTCGCGACCATCACCGTGTCGAGCTTCTTCAGCGTGTCGAGGAGCTTCGCCCTCACGTCGTTCGACTGTTCCATCGTGCACTGCCTCCGTCCGTGGGCGTCGTTGGCGACGCGAGGCATGGGATGCGCGCGACCCCCGACGAGGCACGGAGGAACGACCGTCAGTGCAGCGGCGCCGCCTCGTCCGTCTCCAGCGGGACCTGCTCGCGCGGCGCCTGCTTGAGGAGTTCGTCGTAGGCCGACTCCATCTCCGCGCCGAGCGCGTCGAGGCTGGCGGGGTCGAAGGTCCTCTTCACCTTGGGGAAGAGCTCCCCCTCCTCCTCCTCGACGTGGTGCTCGATCTGCTCCTTGAGCACCTTCACCTTGGCGTCGAAGTTCTCCTCCGTCGCGCTCATCGCGATGAGGTCGGCGATGAGCCGCTTGGCCGCGAGGTGCTCCTCGACGGCCTCGTGGAGCAGGTCCTTCAGCTCGCCCACGTACACCGCGGGGTAGAAGAGCTTCTCTTCGATGGTGGCGTGCGCCGCGAGGGCGTCTGCGATCTGGTTCACGAGCGTGCGCTTGGTCCTCCCGTCGTCGGTCTTCTCGTAACGGTCGAAGAGGTCTTCGACCTCGTCATGCTGCTTCTCGAGGAGTTTGATTGCGTCCATGTCCGCAGCGTGGGGTCGGTCATGGCCTTGTCAACGCTCCCGCGATCGACGCGACAGCGCGGCGCGGCGGTGCATCGAAGCGGCCCACAACGGACGTAGCTCCGCGAGGCGTTCACTGCGACGCACGACTCCTGCAGACCGGGATCACCTACGGAGCTGCTCCCCCGCGTCGGCCGTACGCGCGCGGCCCCGGGCGAGGCGTGGTGGCGCTGGTGAGCGCGGGCGGTGTGGCGCTTCGGTCCCGCGGGCTGAAGCCTCGTCGCTCGCGCAGGTCGTCGCGCGATGTGAAGGGGGAAGAATTCTGGGAAAGATCACGGCTGAAGCCCACGGCGCTGTACGCTCAAGCCCGCGCAGAGGGCGCCGCTTCCCACCGGCGCTGTCACAAGCGCAGCACACCCCCGCTACCGAGATTGTTCAGGGTGGGTCGCGTGGTAGCTCTCGGTCGGCGTGGTGTCCGGGGTGAACGCGGCGGCAGCCGCTGAACCCCGGCACGCGTCATCGAGTCCCCCAAGCGTCGGGGGTGTTTTCAGCTACCGCTCCCCGCTCGCGCGCACCCACGGGCTCACCGCCGATGGCCGCACCGGGACCGGGTCGTTCGCCTCGGAGGCGCGGTCGACCACCTCCGCGGGGCACCCCCCACTCATCAACATCTCGCGGCGCGACTCACTCGACGGTAGGACGACGTAACGGTCGAACGTGGCCTGCAGCGGGTGACGGAAGCGCACCTGTCCACGACGTGGTTGGTTGATGGCGAATTCGCACGGCGAAGCGCGCTGTCCCGCGCGAAGGCGATCGAAGCACGCGTCCCACATCGCTCGGTCCTCGCGCGGCAGTACATCGAACCTCGGTGGTGTACTCAGGCGCAGGACGTCGCACCCACCCGCCACGAGTTCACCCTGAACGAGCTCCGGCGTGAAGTTGAAGTCCTCCGAAACCGGGTTCGCTGTCGATCCTGCGCGGGTCATCGATGCGGTGGCCCCGACAGGTGTCGCGCTCCGAGGTGCGGCTCTCGCCGTTGGACGATCTCGCCAGGCACGCGCCGGAAGAGGGTCCAGTCGCCCGAGTTCGGCCACGCTGAGAGGGGCGAGGATCGACGGCCTCGTCGGGCTCGCCGCGCACGACAGCACCACCCACGCCGCCAGCGCCGCTCTCCCCTACGGGATCCCCACCGCCTTGTGCGTCTGCACCGAGAGCCTCCACCGCGGGTGGGCCTTGCACCACGCCACCGCGAGCTCCGTGTTGCGCGCTCTGTCGGGCCCGTCCATCGGCTGCACGTAGAGCCGCTCGAAGGCCATCGACTCGTACGCCGCCGGGTCGATCCCCTCCTGCGGGATCACCAGCTTCAGCTCGTCTCCGCGCGTCACCACGAGGTCACCGCCCGCCTTCGGGCTCACGCACACCCAGTCGACGCCTCGCGGCACCGCGATGGTCCCGTTCGTCTCGATCGCCACCTCGAAGCCCTCGGCGTGCAGCGCGTCGACGAGCGCTTCGTCCAGCTGCAACAGAGGCTCGCCCCCCGTGCACACCACGAGCTTCGTCCCCCCGACGCCCTCCCAGGCCTCGCCCACCGCGCGCGCCAGCGACTCCGCGGTGGTCCACCGGCCGCCGCCCTCGCCGTCGACACCTACGAAATCCGTGTCGCACCAGCGGGAGCACCCACCCGGCCCCTTCGCGCGGTCAGCCCCTCGCCCGCTCCACAGGTTGCAGCCCGTGAAGCGCAGGAACACCGCCGCGCGGCCCGCGTTCGCGCCCTCTCCCTGCAGCGTGTAGAAGCGCTCCTTGACCGCGTAGCCCACGCGATCACCCGGGGAGCACGTGCGCCACGTCGCGCAGCACGATCACCAGGATCCCCATCAGGCCCTCGCCCGCGATGATCCCGCTCGACACCGGGACGATCAGCCTCTCCGCCAGCTCCTTCTTGTAGCGGTGCAGCGCCCACGCGATCAGCGCGCCCATCAGCATCGCCAGGGAGTCGTTGGCGTCGATCACCATCGCGATCCCCAGGCCCGTCGCGCTCGGCATCCACCGCTTCACCCGCATCGGCAGGAACTCGTCGCACATCGCCAGCACCGCGCCGATCACCGCGCCGATCACGATCCCGTGCAGCGCGTACTGCGGCAGGTTGCTCGGCCCGTCCTTCAAGAGCTTCGCGACCGAGGCCCACGCGACGGCGGCGGGCGCCGCGAGCTCCCGGCCGATGCGCTCGGGCCGCGCGATCACCGTGTAGGCCCACACGCAGACCACGCTCCCCGCCAGCACCCCGAGGATCTGCGCCCAGAACTGCTTCCGCGGAGCACCGCCGAGCAGGTAGCCCGTCTTCACCTCGGTGAGGAGGTCGGCGGAGTGGCTCGCCGCCCCCGCGGTCACCGTCGCGGTCATCAGGTTCGCCGCCGCGTTGCCCGGCACCAGCACCCCGAAGGTGAGCTGCGTGATCTTCCCCATCGCGCCGATGGGGGTCACGTCGGTCTCCCCCGTGGCGCGCGCCGCGACCACCGACAGGAGGAAGGCCATCGCCACCGAGATCACGCCCTCGAACACCGGCACGTCGAACCACGCGCGCTGCATCACCACCGCCGCGAGGCCGAAGACCACCAGGCCCGTCGCGAACCACGACGGAGGCACCTCGACCTCCGCGAGGGGGTCCGCGTCGGGCGCGGCGGCGTCCTTGCCGCGCAGCGCGGAGAAGACCTTTCCGAGGCCCGCGAAGGCGCGGAGGATCGTGCGCCAGCGGAACGCGAAGGCCACGAGCGACGCGCTCACCATGAGAGAGGTCCCGGGCCACACCGACCACTTCGAGCGGATCATCGCGTGCAGCGCGTCGGCGCTCCGCACGGGGATCGCGTGGGCGTGCTCCGCCGCGGTCTTGAAG
>JAEYZO010000096.1 GCA_023428035.1 Pseudomonadota bacterium
ACCGCGAGCGGAGAGCCCTACGACCCCCGCGCGATGACCGCCGCGCACCGCACGCTCCCGATGGGCACGCGCGTCGAGGTGCGCCGCGTCGACTCGAACGCCGCGGTGGTCGTGCGCGTGAACGACCGCGGGCCCTACGCGGGCGAGCGCCGCGTGATCGACCTGTCGCGCGCCGCGGCCGAGTCGCTGCGGATGATCCGCGCGGGCGTCGTGCCCGTCGAAGTGCGCGTGATCGATGTACCGCGGCGGAACACACACTGAGAACATCGATTGTGTTAACGTATTGATTTTGTTGAATGACATGACCCTGACGAGCCCTCGGGAAAATATGTTTTGAAAAAATCACCAGGGTGCTTGACAGGGGGGTGGGAACACCGTTAGACATCAACCACCCGAGAGGAGCGACAGCGCCGCTGCCCTCCCCTGGGGTCCCCCTCCTTCAGAGACCCACCAAGGTTGACGAGGGGTCGGGGTCTGAGGCACCTACTCACTCCACGAGCCACGACACTCACGAGATCGCCATGACCCGCTTGTTCGCCGAATCGAATCTCTTCACCGCCGCCGCCGCGATGCCGTCCTCGGCCGCAGCGCGCAGCGAGGGCAGGATTCATCCGTGCGAGCTTCGGTATCTGGCGGGCCGTTCGTGGCGCGTCATGTGTGGGCAGAAGCCGCAGAGCCTTCGCGGTACCGATCCCGGGCGCGAAAGAGGAGCCAGGCGAAAGGTGGGTTGAACCCCGTCCCAGCCTGAAAGGTCTCGCAGAGGCCGGCTCCTCCCGAAAGGAAGAGCCGGCCTTCTGCATTTGGGCCCTCGCCGAGCTGGCACCTCCCCCTCGCCTTCTCCGCCCCACAGGGCGCCTGGCGGCGAGAGGGCGGCGGAGGCGACGCGGGGCCGGGCAGAGGCCCTCCCTGAGAGCGATCCCGGGAGAGGGCCGGACAGAGTGAGCGGGGAACGTTGATCTCCCCGGACGACGGTCGGCCACGACCCTCTCCGGGACGACGGGAGGGGTGCGCGATCAATCGCAATACTTCGGTCGAACAAAAAATGTTGTCTGCCTAAGAACAAACGAAGTAGTTGGGCGTCACATACAAACTACCGGCCCCCGCGGGAGGGGAGGTAGCGAGTCTCTGAAGGGCTTGAGCTCGAGAGGCAGAGCAGGCGGCTCTTACCCGCCAAGGTGGGGGTTCAAGTCCCCTAGGCCCTACCGACCCACACGCCCGTCGTGTTGGGGGGCGCGCCGTGGAGCGCGCGCATCGCCATGTCGTCCAGCGGTTGAGGACACCCGGCTCTGACCCGGGCAACGCCGGTTCGAATCCGGCCGTGGCGTCTCTCTGTGCGCGGCGCGCCGCGTGGGCCATCCCACGCGGGCACCGCCAGGGTCTCTGACAATCGAGTCGTGTGGAGCGCGTCGGTCGGACTTCGCATCCGTCGGCGCGCTCACGAGAGGAGCGCGAGAGCGCCCCTCCCCCGCCGTTCACGGCACCCTCACGGGTGACCCGCGCGGCGCGAGGAGGCGGCGAGCGAGCGCTCCCCTCTGTAGAAGGGCCTCGCGCTGTCCCTCCATGACAGCTCGCGGCCCGACGGGTCACGCCGCCGCCTCCAACGACGGCGCGGCCCGTGTTGCGAGGTCGTTCAATGGTAGGACGCCTGGCCGTTAACCAGGTTATGCGGGTTCGAGCCCCGCCTTCGCAGCCATCACCGCCCGAGCGGGCGTCTGGCGTAGTCGGTCTGCGCGCCTGTCTGAAAAGCAGGAGGTCTTCGGTTCGATCCCGGGGGCGCCCACCGCTCTGTCTTCATGGGGTCATCGTCCAACGGGAGGGCGCCGGGCTTGCATCCCGGAGACGAGGGTTCGACCCCCTCTGACTCCACCGTCTGCGCCTGTACGGGATCATCGTTCAACTGGGAGGACGCTGCGCTGGCTGCGCGGTGATGGGGGTTCGAATCCCCCTGATTCCACTGTCACTTCTCCGGGGTCATCGTCCAACCGGGAGGACGCCGCGTTCGCAGCGCGGTAATGAGGGTTCGACCCCCTCTGACTCCACCGCCGCTCCGCCACGGAGCGGGTGATGGCGAGTAGCTCAGCCAGCAGAGCGCCTGCCCGATAAGCAGGAGGTCGTGGGAGCAAGGCCCACCTCGCCAACCAACACGCCGTCTGCCAGCGCGGAGAGTGGCCTGCAAAGCCGCTCGGACGGGGGCAGCACCCGTCGGCGTGTCCGTCCACCGAGGCTGTTGGAGAGACCGTCGGAGTGCGTACTCGAAGGGCCAGGTTCGATTCCTGGGGTGGACACCGTCTCATTGCTCGCCGAGGCTGTCGGAGAGACCGCCGGGCCCCGAACCCGGAGGGCGTGGTTCAACTCCACGGGCGAGCGCCGACGATCGTCTTGACTTGTTCTGTCTTCTCTGCTCGCCGAGGCTGTTGGAGAGACCGCGGGGCTACGAACCCTGAAGGCCAGGTTCGATTCCTGGGGCGAGCGCCATCGACACACCGCCGCAGTACAGCCGCGGGGTACTTCTTCTCATCCAAGAGGGACCCAAGCGTCCCCGGGGCGCTCCTCCTCGGCGGTGTGATCGGTGAAATCGGGGCCGCAGTACAACCGCGGGATACTTCCCTGTCACGGAACACAGCTCCCGCGGCGACCCTCCTCGGCCCTTTATCCATACCTTGTCTGTCAGCCCACGGGCGGGCTGTGCATGAGCGAGCCGACTGCGCTGTAAACGCAGGACCCTCCGTGGTCTCTGGGGGTGCGAATCCCTCCCCGCCCACCACCGCGCCCCCACCGAAGGCGCAACCCACGACGTCGGGGTCGACGACGTCTCCTCTCCCCTCAACACGGAGCAGTACCGCTTCGCTCTACCAAGGAGCACTCCAATGGCACGCCTCGGAATGATCAAGCCCACCGCGTCGACCGCGGTGAAGAGCCACCCCGCGCGCACGGTGAACAAGGCCGGCGGCGAGGCCTTCGACATCACCGACCCCTCGCTGCGCCTGCTGACCATGGTCGGCAGCTCGTTCTGGAACGAGCCGCAGTACTACGGCGACGCGCCCGGCGCGACCCGCCTGCCCGGCCTCACCGACGAGGCGACCCTGATCGTCGAGACCGCCAAGGAGATCGCGCGCGGCGACAACCCGCGCGACCTCCTGGCGCTCGCGCTCTGGGCGCGCTCGGAGATGAACATCCGCACGACCCCGCAGGTGCTCCTGGCGATCGCGGCGAGCGAGCCGCGCACCAAGGAGTACGTGCGCGGGTACACCCCGCGGATCGTGCAGCGCGCCGACGAGCTCCGTCAGGTGTTCGCGGCGTACCTGTCGCTCTTCGCGGGCGGCGTGGGCGCGAACCAGCGCGGCCAGAAGCTCCCCAACTCTCTCAAGAAGGGGATCTCTGACGCCTTCGGCAAGTTCGGCGAGGCGCAGCTCATGAAGTACGACTCGGCCGTGCGGCCCACCTTCCGCGACGTGCTGCGGATGGTCGACCGCTCGAAGGACCGCGGGCTCTCGCAGCCGCTCTACCGCTACCTCGTCACCGGTGAGGTCACCGACCCCGCGGCGACGCCGGTGGTGGCGGCGCGCAAGCGCCTCGCGGCGAAGACCACCCTCGACGCCGAGGCCAAGGCGCTGATCCGCGAGACCCGCGCGACCTGGGAGGTCGTGGTCTCGCAGTTCGGCGGCCGCAAGGAGGTCTGGGAGGCGGTGCTCCCGGAGATGGGCTACATGGCCCTGCTCCGGAACCTCCGCAACCTGGTCGACTGCGGCGTCGAGCTCGCGCCGGTGCTGAAGAAGCTGTCTGACCCCGCGGAGGTCGCGCGGTCTCGCCAGCTCCCCTTCCGCTTCTGGAGCGCCTACATGACGCTGCAGAGCGCGGGCAAGCTCACCACGAAGGCGGCCGACGCCCTCGAGGACGCGCTCGCCCACTCCACCGTGAACCTGCCGCGTCTGCCCGGCGTGACCGTGGTCGCGTCGGACAACTCGGGGTCGATGACCTGCCCGGTGAGCGCGAAGAGCGTGGTGACCCGGCAGGCCGCGGCGAACCTCCTCGCCGCCATCGCGCAGCGGATCTCGGACGACGGGCGAGCGATCGTCTTCGGCGAGACCGCCAAGCTGGTGCCCATCTCGACCCGCGACGGGCTCATCACCAACGCCGACAAGCAGGCGAAGACCGACGTGGGTCACAGCACCAACGCGCACCGCGCGGTGGAGCTCATGATCGAGAAGAAGATCAAGGCCGACCGGCTCATCGTCTTCTCGGACATGCAGTGCTGGAACTCCTCGGGCGGCGCCCAGTCGCTGGCCGGCGCGGTGGAGAAGTACCGCAGGGCGATCAACCGCGACCTCTTCCTGCACTCCGTGGACCTCGCGGGGTACGGCAAGAGCGCGCTGGCGCCCGACGACCCGCGCACGAACCTCGTGAGCGGGTTCAGCGAGAAGATCCTGGGCACGGTGCTCTCCTTCGAGGAGGCGATCACCGGCGCCCCGGCGGCTCAGGCGGGCGAGGCTACGGCCCGCCCGCTCCCGACGCTCGACATGATCCGTCGGAAGTACTGAGC
>JAEYZO010000184.1 GCA_023428035.1 Pseudomonadota bacterium
GCGCCCGCGCCATCGCCCAGGGCCTCGGGTACTCCTGCGCGATGTTCGGCCCGCAGGCCGACCCGCAGGTCCCGACCGCGTACTACCCCGTCGGGTACCCCGCGCTCCTCGGCGCGTTGTAGTTCGTCTTCGGCGCGTCGCCGCGCGTGGTCGCCCTCCTCGGCTCGGCCCTCGGCGCGCTCAGCGCCGCGCTCACCCACCGCCTCGCCCTGCGCGTCACCGGCCCCCGCGCCGCGCTCCTCGCGGGCCTCGCCTACGCGCTCTCGCCCGGCGTGACCCTCTTCGCCTCGACGCCCATGACCGAGACCCTCTGGGGCGCGCTCCTCGCGCTCGCGGTGTGGTCCCTCGCCCCGCGCGGGTCGCTCACGACGAAGCGGCTGCTCTCGTGTGCGGTCACGCTCGCGGCGGCGGTGTACGTGCGACCGCAGGCCGCGCTGCTCCTGCCCGTGCTCCCCGCGATCCCCGACGGAACGCCCCGCGAACGCGCGACCCGCGCCGCGCTCGTCACCGCCCTCGCCCTCGCCCTCGTCGCGCCGTGGTCGCTCCGCAACTGCGCGTCCATCGACGGCTGCGCGTTCGTCAGCACCAACGGCGGGAGCAACCTCGCCATCGGCGCCATCCCCCGCGGCGACGGGCTGTTCACCTTCCTCGCCCCCGCCGACGGATGCCGCGGCGTGGTGGGCGAGGTCGCCCGCGACCGCTGCTGGCGCCGGGTCGCCCTCGGTCACGTCCGCCGCGACCCGCTGCGCTGGCTCGCGCTCTCCGTCGACAAGGTGCACCACACCTGGGCCTACGAGGCCTTCCCCATCGGGTACCTCCGCACCGCGCGCCCAGACCTCGTCTCGCCCTCCGACGAGACGCGCTGGCGTCGACGCATCACCCCTCCCTGGCGCGCGATCCTGTACGCCGCGCTCCTCGCCCTCCTGCCGCTCTTCCCTCGCGCGCCGCTCGGCGTGGTGGGACGGCTCTGCGCCGCCACCGCCGGGGTGGTCACCCTCACCCACGCGGTCTTCTTCGGCGGCGACCGCTACCACCTCCCGCTCGTCGCCTTCGTGTTGGTGATCGCCTCCGCCGCGGGGAGGTCGATCCCCGGGCTGCGCCGACCGCGTGCGTCGCGGCTCACCGCCGTAGGGCCCCTCGGAGCTCTCGGCCTCGACCCCTCGGATCGGTTGGAATCCCAGGCCGAGGGCGCGCGCGAGGGCGACCCGGGTCGGCAGAAAACTTAGCCGCCCCGCCGACGCTTCGTACATTCCACCTGCGCCGCGTGGTCGGCGCTTCGACGCGACGGTCGTCGCGGTCCCACCACCCCGCGCGGGGGGACGCGACGCCGGAGAGAGGAGCCGACGGCCCAGTGAGGGGGAACCGCGGCTGCGTCGGGGCGCCGTGGCACACACCCGCGACGTCCGAGCAGGCGATGGCCCATTTCGAACTCGAGCTCCGCAGCACACCCCCCCGCGCCGCGTCGCGCGGCCCCTCCCTCGCCCTCGCGAACGCCGGACCCGAGTCGCCCCCATCCCTCGACCTCAAGCTCTTCGACGGCCCGCAGCTCACCCTCCCCGCGGGCGACGTCGACTCCGCCGCCGCCCTCAGAGACATCGCCGCCGCGCTGCTCTCGGTGCTCGAGGGCCGCGCCCCCACGGCCCGCGCGAGCCTCCCCGAGGGCCTCTGGGAGCTCTGCTTCGCCGCCGACGACGGCGCCGTCGCCGTGAGCCTCTACCGCTCCGGGCCCGTGCCCGAGGTGCGGGTCCTCGACGAGCGCGTCTGCCCCGACGAGGTGATCTCCGCGCTGCGCGCCGCGACGTCTCGGGTCTCGCCGAAATGCGACGTCGGTTTCGCGACGACGATGTCTGCGATCCTCTCCCGCGCGACCGAAGCCGCGACGCTCCCGCTGCGCGCCCCCGAGCGCGGCCCGGCCACGATGATCCAGTGGCGCTCCGACGAGCGCCGCGAGGGCGCCGTCGGCCGGAGCCTCAACGCCGGCGTCCCCGGCGCGCTCGGGTCGCGCCCCGAGAACGCTCGCGCCGACCTCCACGCCCTCCTCGCGCAGGGCCGCGTCGGGCTCTCGCTCCGCGCGCAGCGCGTCGACCTCGCCCAGGGCTTCGTGGTGCTCCAGATGGAGCGCCTCGTCGCGCTCTGCCGCCCGCTCGTCGAGGCCTGGTGCGCGCGCCGGGCCTTTCACCTCCGGGTGCTCGTCGCGGGCGCCACGGTGGGCCTGCGCCTCGGCCCCGACCAGCGCCTCGCGGTGAGCGTCACCCGCGCCCAGGAGGCCGGCGTCACCGCGCCCGCGGTCGACCCGCGGGACTTCATCGTCCCCGTGCTCGACGGCGCCCTCGCCCTCGCGGCGGCGATGGTGCGCTGCGACCGCTCCCTCGGCCGCAACCTGCGCCTGCGCGCGCTGCGCTCCGAGGCCCGCTCGCTCAAGCGCTGGCTGCGTGACCTCGACCGCGTCGACGCGAAGCTCAACGACGACACCGCGCCCTACGTCGCCATCACCAGCGACGACCCCGGGCCGCAGCTCGACCTCGGGGCATCGCAGCGGCTCCGCTACACCGCCCGCTGGCGCGCCGAGATCGAGGGCCTCGACCTCTCGGGCACGCTCCTCTGCGGCGACCGGCTGGTGGTGCCCGGCGCGAGGGAGCTCCACGCCCTCGACCGACAGACCGGGGCGTCGGTGTGGTCGCTGACGGTGCCCCGCGCGCAGACCACCCTCGCGGGCGACGGGCTCCTGCGCGTGGGAGCCCGCGGCGAGGTCGAGTACCGGGCGTTCTCTACGGGAGAGGTGGTGTGGTCGGCCCGCGTCGCGCCCCGGGTCGGCGCGCGGGTGCTCGCGAAGGCGGTGAGCGCGCCGGGCCTGCCCGCGATGGCCGTGCTCGCGGAGGGGGAGCGACGTCTCGTCGCCCTCGACCTTCGCACTGGCGAGGCCCGGTGGACCTACACCGCGCGCCACGCGGGGGCCTTCAAGATGCGCCGCGTGGGGCGGCTCCTCGTGGTGGTCTCGGGCGACGCCGCGGTGACGGCGCTCGACCTGGTGACGGGCGAGCGCGTGTGGCGCTTCGGCGACCGAGTGCCCTTCAGCGTCGCGCCGGTGATCCACCGCGACACGGTCTACGTGGTGGCGGGAGAGGGCTCGCGCGGCGCGGCGCGGCTCTACGCGATCGGGGCCTACACCGGCGCGCTCCGGTGGTGCACCGACACGGGGGCCCCCCTGTGTTGCCCGCCCACGGCGACGGGAGACACCGTGGCCATGGGGCTCGCGACGCGCGACGGGGTGACCCTCGCGGGCTTCGACCCGGGCGACGGGAGGGAGAAGTTCCAGCTCCCGCTCGGGGTGCTCCCGGGGGCGGGCGCGGCGCGGCCCGCGGTGACGGGCTTCGACGACGTCTTCGTCGCCAACCTCCCGACGGGCCGGGTGGTCGCCATCGAGGCCGACCGCGGCGTCCCCCGGTGGACGCAGACCTTCCGCGCGCCTGTCGCGGATGACGTCCCGCGGCGCCTCGACGTGCAGCTCCGGGCGGGCGCCCTCTTCGTGCCGCAGAGCGCCCTCGCCGTGCTCCGCCCCCGAGACGGCTCGGTGCTCGCCGAGGTCGACGCCTGCGACCTCGTGCCCGACCTCCTGCGCATCGACGAGCACTGCGCGCTCTACGTCGCCGAAGAGAGCGGTCACCTCGGCGCCTACGAACTGGGCGCGAGGCTCAGGGTGATCCGCCCGGTCTGAGCGTCACCGCGGCGGCGACCACCAGCGCGATCCACAGGAGGTCGGCGACGAAGAGGTGCGCGAGCTGCAGCCACGCCGGGGTGAGGAGCGCGATGTTCAACACGCCCAGCGCGAGCTGCGCGAGCACCAGCGCGGTCACCGCGACGGCGGCCGGGGTGAGCGCTCGTAGACGCGTCACGGCCCTCACGCCCCACACGACGGTGAGGGTGAGAACGGAGCCCGCCGCGGCGAAGACCGGGTGCCACAGGCGAAGGCGCACCAGGGGGTGAGCGCTGGGGTCGAAGTCCTGCGCGAAGCCCTCTGAGAGCGAGCGCGCGGGGAAGAGCGTGTCGCCGAGCGCCGCGACGCCCCCGGTCATCCCGACCAGGAGCATCACGAACAGCGCCGCCCCGAAGCCGAAGGCCACCGCGCGCCGCCGGGCCTCGACCTCGGGGCGAGGAGCCGTCGGGGCGCCTCCCCTCGCCCACCACCAGGTCAGGGTGAGGCAGGCCACGAGCACGAAGGTGTTGCCGAGGTGCGCGGCCTGGATCCACCCGCGGGTGGTCGAGGTGTTGCCCGCCACGAGGCGCAGGAGCACGAGGGCGGCGCCGAAGAGGGCCTCGGTGAGGATGAACACCATCGAGAGCCCCGCCCAGAGGCGCAGGGGGTGGCCCTTCGCGAAGGCTCGATAGGCCCAGAGGGCGCACGCGGCCACGAGGGCGAGGGCCACGCCCGAGGTCGCCCGGTGCGTGAACTCGATCAGGGTCTGAACGGTGGGGGAGCTCGGGATGAGCTCGCCGTTGCAGCGGGGCCAGTGGTCGCCGCAGCCGGCGCCGGAGCGGGACACGCGGACCCAGGCGCCCCAGACGATGACGAAGAGGTTCCAGAGGAGGGCGGCGAGGGCGAGCCGCGCGAAGCCGCGGGAGGGCATTGGGCCGCGGATCGTCGGGTCTCGCGCCGCCCGAGGCAACCGCCCGTCCGCGGAGACTTCTCTCGCGGGATGGTCGCCGCGCCGCGAGGGGTGGTAATGAACGGAGGACGACCGAGGACCAGAGCGTGGCCAACGAAGTACCGAAGGGGCGCATCGCGAGGGGCCTCGCGCTCGTGAAGCTGGCCGCTCGGGAGCTCCCCGGGGTCGCGGGCCGCATCGCCCCCGGCGACACCGAGGCGATGGACGTCGAGGTGGTGCGCGCCTCGGCCGAGCGCGCGGTGAAGACCCTCGGCGAGCTGCGCGGCCTCGCGATGAAGGTCGGGCAGACGATGTCCTACGTCGACGGGCTGCTGCCCCCCGAGGCCACCGAGGTCTACCAGAAGACCCTCGCGGCGCTTCAGTCGCAGGCGCCGACCGTGAGCTTCGAGGCGATCCGCGCCGAGGTCGAGCGCGGGCTCGGCCGCCCCCTCGACGAGGCCTTCACGCGCTTCGACGAGGCGCCCATCGCCGCGGCCTCGATCGGCCAGGTGCACCGCGCGTCGCTGATCGACCCCGACACCGGGGCCGAGGTCGAGGTCGCGGTGAAGGTGCAGTTCCCCTCCATCGCGCAGGCGGTGGAGAGCGACCTGAAGAACCTCGAGACGCTCCGCCCGATGATCGCGGTGATGGCCCCCGGCGCCGACACCAAGGGCGGCGTCGACGAGGTGGTGGGGCAGCTCGCGGCGGAGCTCGACTACACCAACGAGGCCGAGAACCAGCGGCGCTTCGCCGAGCTCACCCCCCTCGTTCCGGGGGCGCGCGTCGCGAAGGTCTACGCGACGCACACCGCGCGCAACGTGCTGACCATGGAGTTCGTCGAGGGCCGCTCGATCCGTCAGGTGGCCGACGAGGGCGACGCCGCGCTGCGAGACCGCGTGGGCGAGGTGATCTTCCGCTTCACCCTCGGGGTCGCCCTGCAGCGCGGTGTGTTCAACACCGACCCGCACCCGGGCAACTACCTGGTGACGCCCGAGGGCGAGGTGGCCTTCCTCGATTTCGGGAGCGTGAAGACCCTGCCGCCGGAGCTTCACGCGCGGTGGAAGGGCGTCGCGACGATGCTGGTCGAGGGCCGCCTCGACGAGTGGCGCGCCGAGAGCGCCGACCTCTTCGGGATGCACCAGATGGACCCCGGGGTGAAGCGGCTCCACCAGGACCTGATGATCGCGACGGCGGCGATGGTGGCCGACGACAAGACCGTGACCATCGACCGCTCGCTCTTCCGCAGCGCGGTGAAGGGCGGCATCGAGACGGGCAAGGCCGTGGTGCGCGAGGTGGGCTGGCTCCCGTCGCGCGCGAAGACCATGGCGATCCCGCCTGATTTCGTGATGCTCGGCCGGATGCAGCTCGGGCTCTTCGCGGTGCTCGCGCAGCTCAGGCCGACCGCGAACTGGAACCGTGTCCTCAAGGAGATGCTCGCGGGCTGACCCTCAGCCCTGGAGGCGTGTGATGCGTAGGACCCTCGCGTGTGCGCTGGTGGTGGGCCTCTTCGTCGCGGGCTGCGGCGGAGACGACGGTGACGTCACTCAACCCGACGGCGAGGTCGTCGAGACCGACACCGGCGTGAAGGAAGACCTCGGCGTCGTCACCGACACCGGCGCGCCCAACGACACGGGCGGCCCGGTCGACGCCGGCGCGCCCGACGGCCAGGCCACCGACCTCGGCGTCGAAGACTCCGGCGCGACCGACTCCGGCGTGACCGACACCGGCGCGGTCGAAGACACGGGCGCCCCCATCGACACGGGCTTCGACGACGTCCCGACGCCGATCGACCTCCCCGCCCCCGACGACGTGCCCTCGCCGATCGACGTCCCCTCACCGATCGACGTCCCTTCACCGATCGACGTCCCCTCGATCATCGACACGGGTCGCCTCGACACCGGCCCCGCCGACACGGGCCCCACCGACACGGGGCCCCGCGTCGACATCGGCACCTGCGGCAACCCCGGCCAGCCCTGCTGCACCCGCCTCGGGATGACCTGCGTCGCGGGCTCCGAGTGCAGCGGGATCATCACAGGCACCTGCATCGCGTGCGGCGGCCCCGGTCAGACCTGCTGCTCCCGCACCACCCCCACCTGCGGCAGCGGGCTCGTCTGCGGCTCCGAGCGCATCTGCCAGGGCTGCGGGATGCCCGGGCAGCCCTGCTGCGGCGGCGCGATGGGCGCCGCCGGCGGCGCGTGCAACGGCGGGGTGTGCGCGT